>NZ_JANQDB010000079.1:0-204 GCF_024723675.1 Campylobacter sp. 1569 | reverse complement strand
TAAGATTTATTTGTTTTTTCAAAAGCGTTTATGGTGCTTTGGTGAACTAAACTTGTGGCAATAAACAATATATCTTTTTCAAAGTCTTGATTATCTTGTTCAAAACATTGATAAACAAGGCCATGTCTTTCTAATGCTAATACATAATCAGGTTTTATATTATGTTTTACTAATATAGGATATGCTGTATCAGCACAAAAGATA
>NZ_JANQDB010000078.1:0-205 GCF_024723675.1 Campylobacter sp. 1569 | reverse complement strand
GCTTTCTTTAAATAAAATCCAAAATTGATTTGTTTCAACTTTACCATTACCACCATAAGCAGTGATGAATAAACCTTGTTTTCTATTTCCCTCAAAATCTTCTTTAAAATAATGATACTCTTTAGGATGAGATTTACCTTCTTCATTATAAGCTAAATCTTGACCTATGAGTATGATATTTTTATGTTCTAGCTTTATGGCTAAA
>NZ_JANQDB010000077.1:0-206 GCF_024723675.1 Campylobacter sp. 1569 | reverse complement strand
GAAGAAATAGATGAAACTTCCTTACTTCAAAAAGGTAAAACCTGCATAGTCAGTGATAATTATAAAACTATGAATCCTTGTGTAGTTGGGGGATTATAATCTACAGCTTTAATATATAAAAAAATAAACGCTAAACACTAGGATTTATCCTAGTGTATTTATAATGAGTATATTAACAAATACTCATATCTAATCATATTATGATT
>NZ_JANQDB010000076.1:0-214 GCF_024723675.1 Campylobacter sp. 1569 | reverse complement strand
TTTGGAAATTTACTTTCTAATGATGTTTTATCTCAATTTATATGTTTTACTTTTGTATTTATAGTTATTTTTTATGTAGTATCAAAAGGTGTTAAAAGTGGTATAGAAAAACTCAATGTTTGGATGATGCCAAGTTTATTTATACTACTCATTTTAATGCTTGGGTATTCTTTTAGTATGGATGGTTTTTCTAAGGCAAGTGAGTTTTTATTTT
>NZ_JANQDB010000075.1:0-219 GCF_024723675.1 Campylobacter sp. 1569 | reverse complement strand
GAATTTCAAAAAAGACTACCAAAAAGCAATATTTGGCTTTTTGCTGATAGAGATATAGAAGCAGATGATAACGCAGAGCATTTATATAGATATGTTATGCAAAATCATCCTGAACAAGAGATAGTTTTTGCATTAAGGAAAGAAAGTCCTGATTGGGATAGATTAGAAAAAGAAGGATTTAATCTAATAGAATTTGGAAGTTTTGAATTTGAAAGGATT
>NZ_JANQDB010000074.1:0-219 GCF_024723675.1 Campylobacter sp. 1569 | reverse complement strand
CTATGCACTAACATAAATTTTCTATCATTTTTCTTTAGATACTTTATAGTGTTTGGATGAATAACACTTGTTAAAATAAATAATATATCTTTGTCAAATTCTTTAAAGTCATTATTGAAAAATTCAGAAGTTTTTTCTATCCTTTCTAAGGATAAAACATAATCAGGCTTTATATTATGTTTTGCTAGTATAGGATAGGCACTATCAGCACAAAAGATG
>NZ_JANQDB010000073.1:0-219 GCF_024723675.1 Campylobacter sp. 1569 | reverse complement strand
TTTTAAAATGCTAGAGTTTTTACTCTAGCATCTAAGGAGTTCTTAAAATTTTTAGAATTTATATTTAAAACCTACTTGACCACTTACATAAGTTTCATTTTTACCATCTGTTTTACCAGCTAGTATTTGTTTAGCTCCAATACCTGCATTTAAGCTAAATTGTTCATTAATATCAACATTACCACCTACAATGATTTGTCCATAAGTTTTTTTCTTATC
>NZ_JANQDB010000072.1:0-245 GCF_024723675.1 Campylobacter sp. 1569 | reverse complement strand
ACTTGAAGCTCTATACAAATTCTAATTATAAAAGCTAAGCCAAAAGGCTTAGCTTACTATATCTAAAATTATTTCTTCTTTTAATCCTTGTATTTTAATTTCTTTTATTTTTAATTCATTAGGTAGATTTTCAAGCAAAGCTCCTTTACTATGTATATTTTTACTTGCTAATACTCTTAGTATTTTACCCCTATAAGCCTTTGCAAAATGACTTAAAGTTTTGGAATTTTTTAAAAAAGTGAGAG
>NZ_JANQDB010000071.1:0-281 GCF_024723675.1 Campylobacter sp. 1569 | reverse complement strand
GCAGTATGCTGTGTCCATGTAAAATCAAAGCCACCTTCTTCATTTTCATAACCAGGACATTTGCTATATTCATCCTCACAAACTATTTTTTTGCCATTTTTATCAACAGGTTGTAAAAGTGCTTTTTTATATTTTTCTCCCCATCCTTTGTGTGCTCCTAATATCCATTTTACTTTTTTATCACGTCCTATTTTTATAATAGCACTTTGATGACGACTTGAAATAATAATACTATCATCACTTGGATCATAATCTACACTATTTACATGAGCCCAGTTGCG
>NZ_JANQDB010000070.1:0-289 GCF_024723675.1 Campylobacter sp. 1569 | reverse complement strand
AGGAATTTTAAATTGCTTTAAAAAAGAAAAGCCACCTTTTCAAATAGCTTATATAGAAGATTATGATCCATATAAAGAGCAAATTTTAATTACTTACTATACTGGAGATGATAAAGATATTGAAAGTATACTTGTTGATGGAGAAGAAGTATGTGCAGATTATGAAAAGATAGTAAAGTATGATTTTTTAGATAGGGTGTTTTGTTATCAAAAAAGACTATGGATATCTATACCTAAAAACTCTAAAAATAAATTAGAAATATTTGTTAACAATGAACAAGTTATGATT
>NZ_JANQDB010000069.1:0-306 GCF_024723675.1 Campylobacter sp. 1569 | reverse complement strand
AAAACTGATCTAAGCATCAACATAGCTAATGCTATTAAAGCAAATCCTGATTTAATTAATCCTTCTAAAGAAGAAACTTTATTCTATGCTAAAGATCAAGAAGGCAAAACTCAAGTAGTAACTTGTAACCAAACTTTAAATCCTAAATATGTTGTTTGCTCTGTTACCGATGAATCTGTATATACTGATGCTGCTAATAAAGTTTTATTCCAACAAGTTATTATTGCATTAATAGCCATCGCAATAGCCTTACTTTTAGTAAGATTTGCTATTATTAAAAACTTAAAACCTATTGCAGTTATTACT
>NZ_JANQDB010000068.1:0-340 GCF_024723675.1 Campylobacter sp. 1569 | reverse complement strand
TAAAAACAAATGAGCGTTTTGAGGTATTTGCAGGAAAAAGTGCTTTTGATACAAATATATATGATCATAAGTTAAAACAAAGTTTGTATGATAATCCTGAAAAATTCTTTGATGAGAAATATAATGAAATTTATACCAAATATGAAAGATATCCTGTTTTATTTTTTTATGGCTTAGGTAATGGTTTATTATATAAAGCTTTATTAAAAAATGAAAATCATAAAAGTATAGTTGTTTTTGAACCTAATATTGAAATACTTTATATAGTTTTTCATTTAATAGATTTTAGTCAAGAATTAAAAGATAAAAGATTGTATGTGGTGGATGCAAATGATTTTGA
>NZ_JANQDB010000067.1:0-352 GCF_024723675.1 Campylobacter sp. 1569 | reverse complement strand
ATCAACCTTTGGCTTTAAAGCTACGAGAGCTTAAAGAGTGTGAGCAATTTGAACTTTTTCAAGGAAGTAGTGATAATTTAGATATTAATATATTAGATAAAAAAAGAAAAGAATTTGTTTATAAAGATCCTTTAAAAGAATTAGATGAAAGTTTAAAACTTTTCAATGGAGAGTATTTAAGATATCCTGTTTTATTTTTTTATGGTTTAGGTAATGGAATTTTATATAAAGCTTTGCTTTCTAATCCTATTAGAAATCATTTAATTATTTTTGAAGAAGAATTAGAGATTATTTATTTAGTTTTTCATTATTTAGACTTAAGTGAAGAAATAAGAAATGAAAAGGTTGTTTT
>NZ_JANQDB010000066.1:0-364 GCF_024723675.1 Campylobacter sp. 1569 | reverse complement strand
GGCTTATCAGGTATTTCTATTTCACCACCACCATTATCATCTTTAATAGAAGCTAAAATAGGATAAGGTATTTTAATAGCTGATAATTCTCCTGTAACAACAAAATGTCCGTTAGAATTTTTACTTACTTGCGTTTTTAAATCTTCAAAGTCTTTAATCAAACGCTCTATAGCTTCAGTTTCATCTCCTACTCTAGCTATTAAAGCAAATAACATATCACTAATCTCTTTAAAAGCTTGATCATCTTTACTTGCTAAGCCTTTATTAATTAATTCTACATATTTATTATATTCTGAAGCTAATTTATTGAGATCTTCATAATAGTTTTTTTCTTTGAATTTATTGTTAGCTGAGTTGATTTTAT
>NZ_JANQDB010000065.1:0-377 GCF_024723675.1 Campylobacter sp. 1569 | reverse complement strand
CTTTTACTTCGTTTTTATATTTATTTATTTCTTGCACTTTTGGAGCTAGTATTGTTTTATATTCATTTAAAGCTTGAGGATTTAATTTGCTTTCAGAAAAACTATCTTTATATACTGAAAGAAAATCTAAGCTTTGAACAATAGATCTTGCTATTTTATCAAGATCGGTATTTTTATCATATTTACTTTTATTAATAAAATATGTTTTTATAAATTCAACTTTTTGATCTTCATTCATATCTTCATATTTGTATTCGTTTAATATTTTTATTAGATCATGAATGTTGATTGAATAATACTCATTTGTAATATCTTTGATAATACTATGAATTACATCAGAATACAAATCATCTATATCTAACTTTACTTCTACATCA
>NZ_JANQDB010000064.1:0-389 GCF_024723675.1 Campylobacter sp. 1569 | reverse complement strand
TACAAAGCTTTTACTCAATATACAATAATATCAGCTGTATACAACACAGAAAAATATTTAGATGATTATTTTAATTCAATTATAAATCAAAGACTTGATTTTAAAAGAAATATCTTTATGATACTAGTAGATGATGGTTCTACGGATAATTCTGCAAACATTATTAAAAAATATCAAGAAAAATACCCAAAAAACATTGTCTATCTTTATAAAGAGAATAGTGGGCAAGCTAGTGCGAGAAATTTAGGTTTAAAATATATGCAAGAAAACAACTATAAAACTCCATGGGTTACTTTTACCGATCCAGATGATTTTTTAGATAGACATTATTTTTATGAAATAGATAAATTCTTAGCAACTCATCAAGATGATGATGTTTGTATGATAGG
>NZ_JANQDB010000063.1:0-390 GCF_024723675.1 Campylobacter sp. 1569 | reverse complement strand
ACTCTAGACACAGACGACATCTTAGATCTAAAACTTTTAGAACAAATCATAGCCGATTTAAAAGATAAATTCTATGTAGTAGATATAAATACATTAAATGATTTGTTAAAAGCTTATAGTAAGATTGATAAGGATAATCCTGCCTCTAAAGCAGAGTTTTTAGCTAATTATCTTTTAAGTAAAGATAAATACTTAGATAAAGAAAGACTTGATATAGCTCATTCTATGATTCAAAGCTTAGACTTTTTACTAGCTTATCAAGACAATGGCTTAGACAAAGCTAGTGATGATAAATTTGCAAGCAAAGAAGCTATAAAAGCTAAAAATGATATTTTAGCTGAAGTTTTTACAGCTTCCAATCAAGCTAATACTAATAAAGATAAAGTTAAT
>NZ_JANQDB010000062.1:0-401 GCF_024723675.1 Campylobacter sp. 1569 | reverse complement strand
TTTTTTTATTTTACTTATCTCAAACCACAACTTGATATACCCCCCCCATACCAAGTTTTATTAGCTTGTATAAGAGCTTGCCCTAATTTATAAGAAAGATGGTTTTTATATTTAACAGCCTCTTGGTAATCTGGGTATTGTTCCAAAGGAGGCAAGATCAAAGAAGGATCTTTTTTTATTTTTTTATGGTATATTTTTTTTTCTTGCTTATGAGAAATCATAATACTTAGCAATATCACAGGTATTATTAAGTAGTCCAAGAAAGATTTAGAATTTACTATCATAGCTTGACCTAATTTATATGATAATTGATTTTTAATTCTTGTTTTAGCTGTTCCATATTTAGAATAAAAAATTAATTCATGATTTTTTTTCTGTATTTGTATCAATTGAGAATTGAT
>NZ_JANQDB010000061.1:0-439 GCF_024723675.1 Campylobacter sp. 1569 | reverse complement strand
AATTTTTCTATCAAGAAACTATATAACAAAAAGCAAAATATTATACAATGATATTATTCAAAGTTTAGAAAATTTAGATTTTGAAGATGAAATATTTAAGGATTTAACCCAAAGAATTTATCAAATGAAAGCTAAACTTGAAGATGAAAAATTTAAAAATTATTTTTTAGGTCTAATTCATTCTTTATTTTTTCACTTTGAATACAAAATAGCACAAAACTACATTAAAAATCCTAGTAACATAGATGAAGAATATGCTAAAAGAAAAGAATACTTGCAACTACATAAAAATTGGATAGAAACTATCATTCCGCATATTGCATTACAATCTGAGGCTATTGAAAAAGGTATCTCATGAACACCTACGAAACTAACTTTAATAAAAACTTAGGAGCATTAGAAAGTTATAATACTACTCTAGCTGATAAAATAGAAAATG
>NZ_JANQDB010000060.1:0-448 GCF_024723675.1 Campylobacter sp. 1569 | reverse complement strand
TTATGAAAGCTTCTTTTTCACATGCTAAAATATCAGCCATAACTATGATAGTTCCACAAAATAAATATAATATAGATGATGAACTTCATACAAGATATCAAGGTGATATCAAAAAACTAAATCGTATTAAAAAATCTGTGGGATTGCAATATAGATATGCTGCTGATCAAGACACTTCTGTAAGTGATTTAGCAGAATATGGAGCAAATATATTATTTAACGAGTATGGATTAGATAAAAATACTATTGATGCTATAGTAGTCATTACCCAAACTCCTGATTTTTTCATACCTGCTACAGCTTGTTATCTTCATGGAAGACTTGATCTACCTCAAACAACTTTAGCTTTTGATATCAATCAATCATGTGCAGGTTTTGTATATGGACTTTATACGCTTTTTTCCATGATAGAAAATGGTGGATGTAAAAGAATTTTAATGGTATGTGG
>NZ_JANQDB010000059.1:0-493 GCF_024723675.1 Campylobacter sp. 1569 | reverse complement strand
GCCTTTAAAGCAAATTTATGGAAAAAGCAACAATATAGGAAAAGATCTAAAAAAAGCTGCTAGAAAAATACAAAGTATCCTTTATAAGGATCAACAAAACCTTAAAACATTAAGAAAGAATCTAGAAAAAATTGAAAAGTTACAAAAAAAACCTATACAAAAATCTATCTATCAATTTATAGATAAATTTAGTTTATTAGAAAATAAACTAAAATCTAATGGCTCTTATGAACTATTTCACCATCTGCTTTATCATCACAATTTAAAGAAAAATGAAATATTTGTAAAAAATCCAACAAATCAAGAAGCAACAAATCAACAAAATAAAGAACTTTTAATTCACTATAAAGAAACTACCAATATGTTAATACATATCTTAGAAGTTTTCGAATTTAATGTTAAAAATTCATCATGTGAATTATTCCAATTAGCAAAGGATTAAAAATTATGAATGAACTTTTTTTAAAAAACACTCAAGCATTATTTGAAAAAG
>NZ_JANQDB010000058.1:0-505 GCF_024723675.1 Campylobacter sp. 1569 | reverse complement strand
AAAACCATCGGCGTAGTAATCCCAATATACAATGTAGAAAAATATCTAAAAGAATGTTTAGATAGTGTAATCAATCAAACTTATACTAATTTAGAAATCATACTAGTAAATGATGGTAGTACAGATGAAAATTCACTCAATATTGCAAAAGAATACACTCTAAAAGATAAAAGAATCACTCTTTTTGATAAAAAAAATGGTGGACAAAGCACAGCTAGAAATGTAGGTATAGAATATTTTAGTGGAGAATATAAACTCAAAAACAAAACTCAAACTATAAAAGAAAATTCTTTAATAGAATTTAATATAGAAGGTAATAATCCTTATGAAATATACACTGTATATAAAAGCTATAAAGCTTTTAATGATGAACAAGATTTAATAAGCTTTACTTATCCTATTATAGATTATATTATCTTTTTAGATTCTGATGATTATTGGGAATTAAACTGCATAGAAGAATGTGTGCCTAGAATGGATGGGGTAGATGTGGTTTGGTTTGATT
>NZ_JANQDB010000057.1:0-513 GCF_024723675.1 Campylobacter sp. 1569 | reverse complement strand
TTTTTTTATTAGTTTATAAAATTTAGAAAGTGTGTTGTTTGGTTAGCTTGTGAAAATTTCTAATTAATTTGTGCTGATTAGATAGGGTATTTATTATTATTTTTTATTATTTTATAAAATTTAGTTATTTAGTTGGATTGTTTTATTTTTTAGATGTTTTAGTTTGAGTGGCTACTAATTTTTTAGTAGTAGTTTGTTTTTATTTTTTTAAATTTTTATGATTTTTTAATCTATTTTATTTTATGGTTTTTTGGGTTTATTATTTTATTTATTGTGGTTTTTATTTAATTGTATCCCTTTTTATTTTTTAATTTATTTTTATTTTTTAATTTTATTTTTTATTTTTTATTTTTTATTTTTTATTTTTTATTTTTTATTTTTTATTTTTTTGCTATGGTTTTTTATTTTTGTTTTTAGTCGTTTGTGTTTTTAGTGATTTAGCTTTTGGATTTATATTGTTTGGGGATTTAGTTGTTTTAACTTTAAAATGTTTATGGTGAGTTTGATAAATTT
>NZ_JANQDB010000056.1:0-594 GCF_024723675.1 Campylobacter sp. 1569 | reverse complement strand
TACAAATAATCAGATGTTTTTTGAAGAGAATTCTTCTATTCAGAATCATCCATTATATAAGTTTAGATTTGAAAAAGGTACTAAAATAGTTCCAGTAAAACAACTAAGAATGGAAATTCAAACTTCAACAGTGTCTTTATTTAAGATTAATATTATTGAAAATTATAAAATTCGTTTTGATGAAAGGATAAATATATATGAAGATGTTAAGTTTTTATTAAGCTATCTTTCTAATCTTTTCGAAGAAAATAAAATTGCTTTTTTAGAAGAAGCTAAATATTATATTCGTAAAAGAATTGATGCAGATTCCACAATGTCTAAATCATATTTAGATGAAAGATTTTATCTGAATACATTGGAATATGGAATATATGATAGCTTTTCTTTCTATGATGTATTGTTTTCTAAAAATTGTGCTTTATCATTGCTTTTGTATCAAATTAGATACATGGTTAACAATTCAAATAGAATTGGTTTTATGGATATAGAAAAACAAAAGAGATATTTATTAAATTTAGATAATATTTTTTCTAAAATTACGCAAGATGAAGTCTTATCTTTTAATGCCGTTGGTAATACATGGTTTTATAAAGT
>NZ_JANQDB010000055.1:0-594 GCF_024723675.1 Campylobacter sp. 1569 | reverse complement strand
ACTTTATGAAAAAACCAACAACCAGCTAAATTAAAATCCATTATAGTATCATTATCTATATAAGAAAAATTTCTATCTAGTAAATTTAAGTATTCTTTTTTTTCGTCTTCATTTAAAACAGAAGTTTTTTCAGGCGAATTGATCATATCTATAACATGCCAATACAAGTCATATAATATTAATTTACAAATAAAACTATAAGAAAAATTTTTATATAATATTTCCAAATAGCCATATTTTGGAACAATTAAAAAAAATTCTTTTAATCGTAATTTTAAATTCAAAGTAGAATTTCCTTCTTCCCTTTTCCTATAAAAATATTTTGCATTTGGCAAAAAGGCACTCTTTAGGTTAATATTATCTAACAAATACTCATTTATAAATTTAGCATCTTCGAAATTTGGTTTTAATTTCTCATCAAAATATATTTTATTAAAATACTTAGTATTCATGAAACAGCTAGCAGCAGATAATTGTATAAAATCATTAAGATTGCAATTTTTTTTAATTTGTATACCATTTTTAAATTTAAAACTTAAAGAATGATTATTTTTATATAACTTTTGCTTTTCATGATAAAAAACTATATTACAT
>NZ_JANQDB010000054.1:0-636 GCF_024723675.1 Campylobacter sp. 1569 | reverse complement strand
TCTTTCTTATAAATTTGAGTTTGTTTGCACCAAAAGTTTTGATCTAGCTCTAATATAGCATTTGCCCAGCCAAGTCCAGCTCCAAAACCACCTAATTCTACTTTAAGCTTTTTACTTAAAGGGTTTGCAATGGTGTTTAAGGTATCGCAAATGGTAGCTGGTATAGTTGCCCCATTTACATTACCATATTTTGTAATAGTATCATTTGGAGCTTTTAATGGATCAAGTTTAAGTTTTTTTATAATGGTATCAACTATACTTTTATTTGCTTGATGTAGGAAAATATAGTCTAGATCCTCTTTTTTACACTTTGCGTATTCTAATATAGACTCAAAAGCTTCAGGTTCTTTTTGTGTAGCAAAGTTGAAAATTTCCAAACCATTCATATAAGCTTCTTTTGGTTCATTTTCATACCATTCAGGCTCATCAAATTCGTGTGGTTTTGGAGTTTTATAAGCACCAAAAGGAATGAAAAGGTATTTTAATCCTTTGCCATCGCTTCCAAGCTCAAAGAAACTTTGTGTTTTTTCTTGGGTGTATTCAAGCAAGCTAACACTTAATCCATCACCACCGATGATAGTTTTGTGTTTGTTTTTCTCTCTTATCGTTTTGTTACCACCTCTACTACTAGTATCT
>NZ_JANQDB010000053.1:0-652 GCF_024723675.1 Campylobacter sp. 1569 | reverse complement strand
GTTTAAGTGCAAATTTTAGTATAAAATAAGCCATTATACTTACAAAAATCAAAGAAGAAATCATAGCCAAAGCCACCTTAAACCTTATAAAACCAAGCTCTTTAGAGATATCATCACCTTGCACTAAAACTCTCAGACGATTAACATCGCCTAAGACCTCCAAAGCATTTTGTCCTTGAGTATTTGCAAGCAATAAATTATTTAAATTCACATCAGCTACATAAATTAAGGTGTTATTATTGTAAATATTTGTATTATTAAGTTTAAAAAATGTTGTTTGAGCAGGCAAGTCAAGATTAGAAAAATAGACTTTTGTTCTATCAAATATTGCAAATTTTATATTAGAAATTTGAGCAATTTTTCTAGCACCCTTTTCTATAGGCTCAAAACGCAATTTTTCCATTTGTAAAATTACAAAACGGTGTTCTTGTCTTAACTTTACACTATGCTCAGTTACTAATTCTTCTATTAGCTTTGCATACCATACACCAAAAAGCACTATAAGAACACTTCCTATACTTACCAAATATAAAGAAAGAATTTGCCATGCAACACGCTTGGCTTCATACATAGCAATACCCTCTTCCCCTTTGATTAACAATACTATCTTTACCTAAAATTTTTCGTAAATTTTTTACATAAGCCCTTAAAC
>NZ_JANQDB010000052.1:0-725 GCF_024723675.1 Campylobacter sp. 1569 | reverse complement strand
GATAGTAAAAGTATGCAAGATTTTGCAGATGGAAAACTTGCTTATAATACCTTCTCTCCAGTGTTTAAACCAAATGGTGGTAATGTAGTCAATATGGGTAATATTAATGCTAAAAACGTTACTTTGCAAGGTAATAAAGTAATGTTAAGTGCTGATACTAGTTGGGATGATAAAAATAATAAAATAAAACTCAATCAAATCACAGCAGATAGTATAGATTTAAAAGGTAATGAAGTTTATGTGGATATTTCTACTATAAATTCTAAAAACCTAACTACTGAAGCAAAAAATAAAGGAATTGCTTATTTAAGCACTACGGGTTATTATTATAATCCTACAAGAAAATACAATGATATTGTATTTACCACTAAAGGTAATATGGATAAAACATATAATCAATATATTAGTATAGGTTCTGACTTAGACTGGTGGCACTTTGCTAAAGGATGGAATGAAAAAGATGATTTTAGAAATAATGTAGTAGGGGATACTTTTAAACTTACTAATGATATAGATTTTAAAGCAAGTAGTGGACAAAACTATGCTAATTATTGGGTAGACTTAAATGGTGATGGTAAAAGACAAGCTAATGAATTTACTAATATGATAGTAGGATATAAGGGCTTGTTTTATACCGATAGTGGGATGGAAATAGATTCTACTTTTAACAAAACATTTGACGGGCAAGGTTTTACACTTAAGAATATTAATATAGATACGACTAA
>NZ_JANQDB010000051.1:0-914 GCF_024723675.1 Campylobacter sp. 1569 | reverse complement strand
ATTGTTTATTGCAATTATTTTATCCTTAATTATTTTATCTTGTTGCTCCATTTGTAAAAATTGAAAATCTATTACTTGTTTTCTAGCACACAAAGTATTGTTCAAAATTTGAATTTGATCTTTTTGATTCGTATAAGTCTTATCTTTTAAATAAGTTGTAAAAATAAAAAAATCAATATCTTTAGTTACTTCTCTGTATTGTATAAAGTCCATATTGAATCGATATTTAATAAAAACATTAATTATATCTGAATTTTCCTGAAAAGCTATTAAAGGATCAAAACCCTTATTGGAACAATAATTACCAAACCATAACAAATCACTCTCGTTTGGAAAACGAGGGTCTAGAATAGGAAGGTAACGTGGATATCGAAAATACCAACAAGAACAAAAATTAATTTTTTCAGGAAAACCAATATTTTTTAGATTTGGTTGGGTTTCATATAATTTTAAATACTCATCTATACGCAAAGGCTGAAGAAATAGTAAATCAGGTCTAGTAGTTAAAAAAATATCATATTTTACTTTCATTTCTTCTTCATATTCTTTCCTAAGAGCCATTGCTTTTCGTATAGACTCATATCTTCCTGCCGGTTTATTTGGATCTATTTCAATTATATATTTTTTGGGTTGATATATCTTAATAATATTAGCTTTATCACTGGGTGATAATTTTTTTCCCGTCATTGTTGGAAAAAGATTATCTTTTGCATGCCATATATTACGATCTGTTATATTAAACACATCCCATGTATGTATAAATATGTCTATATCCCAACCGTCTTTTTTATTGATTTCTATAATATTTTGATAAAAACTTTGATATGTTTTTTCATATGTTCTCATATGTCCATACAAATGAATAGCCAGTCGTTTGGTTTTATTCTCAATCACTAAACACCCTTTTTTATACT
>NZ_JANQDB010000050.1:0-916 GCF_024723675.1 Campylobacter sp. 1569 | reverse complement strand
TCTTCTAAAACTACTAAGCTAGCTTTATCTTTTTCACCATAACCAACTATACCTGCTTGGAAATCAAATGCTGAAATTTGACCTTGTAATTGAGCAGCATAGAAGTTGCTGTTGTCTAAGCCTAATTTTTCTTTGTCACTATCTAAGTTGTTACCTAAATACTGAGCTTGGATTTTGAAGTTAGCTACATCATTGAAGCTAAATTTATAGCTAGCATCTACTGCATATAAGAAAGCCCAGTTATTTGAATAAGCAGCCCATAATTGGAAAGCAAATGGATCAAAATCACCTAATACAGCAGCACCATATAAAGAAGCATCAGCTATACCTAAACCTGTAAAATCGCCATCATCTGTAACGTTAAAGCTATCAAACCAATAACCTGCAAAAGTTAAACCTTCGATAGAGTTGTTGATGATTTTAGCACCTGTACCGATAGCATCATCAGTCCAAATTGAACCAACTTCCATTTTACCGAAAATTACGCTTGTAGCATAAGCTTCGTTAGTGTATTCTAAGTATGCTTGTTCAACATCAAAACCTTGAGCTGTGTTTGTTTCAGCTTTAGCAGTTGGACTATTAAAACCTAACTCACCTGTATTGTCATATTGGAATTGTACAAAAGCTTTGAAGTTATCATCTAAAGCTGCTTTGAAGTTGATTTGAGATTTAAATCTATGTCTATTTTCTTTAGCACCATTGTAGCCATTAGAAACAGTATTTCCTTGTTCTAATCTATCAGATTCAAATCTGTATCTCATCATTCCTGATACTTCAATATCTTTTATAGCTTCTTCAAGTGAAACAGCATTAGCTGCTGAAAAAGCACCTGCAGCTAATGCTGCTACTAAACTAAGTTTAACTAGTTTCATGAGAATTCTCCTTATTAAAATTAAAACTATGGCTTGTATTATAA
>NZ_JANQDB010000049.1:0-950 GCF_024723675.1 Campylobacter sp. 1569 | reverse complement strand
TGCACTATCTTTTGCTATTTTTAAGTTCTCTTGGGTTACATGATCAATTTGAGCTACAGCATCATTAATTTGAGTAATACCTGTAGTTTGCTCTTTAATGCTCTCACCCATTTCATTAATAGATTGAACTAAGATATTAGTATTAGCTTCAATCTCACCTAAAGACTTTTGAGTTCTTTCTGCTAGGTTTCTAACTTCATCAGCAACAACAGCAAAGCCACGTCCGTGCTCACCTGCACGTGCAGCTTCAATAGCAGCATTTAATGCAAGTAGGTTAATTTGATCTGCAATATCACCTATTATAGAAGTAACATTTTTAATCTCTTCACTTTGAGCAATTACTTCACTAGTTTTATGGGATACATTTTGCATAGAAGAAGTAATTTCTTCTAGTGCTGCTGCTGTTTCTTCTAAAGAAGAAGCTTGAGAAGATGAAGAATCTGTTAGATTTTTAACAGCACTTTGTAATTTACCACTTTCATCTGCTAATAAAGAAGCAAATTCAGAAGATTGTCTTAACATACCTACGATTTCTTGACCTAATACATTAGTAGTTACTTCAACTCCACCTTTAGCATTTTTAACTTCAGTAGTAAAGTCTAATGCTTTATAGCTATCAAATACTCTATTAATTTCATTCATATTAGAACCAACTTTTTGTTCTAATACATTCAGCATTTCATTTAAAACATTTTTTAATTCTACTAATTGAGGGTTAGCAGGAATTGCAGTAATTCTTGCTGTTAGATTACCACTTTCTATTTCTTTAGCTGTATCTACTGATTGTTCTACTGCTTTAGCATCTTGTTCTAATGCATTTTTAGTTTTAGTGATGTTTTCGTTAATAGCTTTAGCCATAGCACCTAATTCATCATTAGTATTAACACTAATCATAGCTGAATCTTTAGTTTTATGATTGATAAAATCAAAGAAAGAGTTAAGGCCGGTTT
>NZ_JANQDB010000048.1:0-999 GCF_024723675.1 Campylobacter sp. 1569 | reverse complement strand
GCAAAAAAAGCATCAAAAATTATAAGTTCTAGTGCTGATGAATATTTGATTAAGTATTTGCTACCTGAACATAAATTTATTTTTATACAACACGGTATTATTTTAAACGATCTTTCAAGATGGCTTAATTCTAAAAAAATAAATTTATTTATAACTTCAACTCAAGCAGAATATGATTCTATAGCAAATGATTACAACCGTTATAAATTTGGAAAAAAAGAGGTGGTTTTGACGGGTCTTGCAAGACATGATGCTTTGCTGGAAAATAATAAATTTAATAATAAACAAATTCTTATTATGCCAACTTGGAGAGCAAATATAGTTGGTACAACATTAAATTCTAGTAAAAGAGAGTTGAAAAATAGTTTTAAAGAAAGTGAATATTTTAAAAAATGGAATTCTCTATTAAATAGCAATAACTTAAGCAAGTTGTGCAAACAATATTCTTATACTATAATTTTTAACCCCCATCCTAATATCATGCCATATTTAAAAGATTTCGATATCCCTTATTATATTAAAATTATCGATAAAAAAGAAAGCTTACAAAAGTTATTTTGCAATTCTTCTTTAATGATAACAGATTATTCTAGTGTAGCTTTTGAGATGGCTTATTTAGAAAAACCAGTAGTTTATTATCAGTTTGATAAAGAAGAATTTTTTAGTTCTCATACATTGCAAAAAGGTTATTTCGATTATAACAAAGATGGTTTTGGACCTGTTGTTGAAAATGAAGAAGAATTATTAGGGGAAATTAAAAAATTACTTCAAAATGATTGTAAACCTTTTGGTATTTATAGGGATAATATAGAATTGACTTTTCTTTTTAAGGATAGGAAATGTTGTGAAAGAATTTACAATTTAATATTAAATATTTAATATTATACTAAAAATTTTATTTTTGCAAAAGGTTGATTCATGTCTTTTTATAAAAAAACAAAAAAATTTCTTATTAATCCAAAATTATTTATTCAAGATGCTGTAAAAAAAAGAAGAGAA
>NZ_JANQDB010000047.1:0-1018 GCF_024723675.1 Campylobacter sp. 1569 | reverse complement strand
ATAGACCTTTATATGATAAAGTCAAAAAAAAACATATTAGTCAAATGACTTATTTTGATTATAAAGATGAAATTGTTATTACTTCTAAAGAATGGTTAGAGAAAGCTAGAGAAAGAAAGCTTTTTTATTTTTGGTTTGCTTGGCAAGGTATGATCAATTTTAATTTTTTAAAAAATATAAAATTAAAATTTATTAATGGGATTTTTGCAGAAGATTGTCATTTTGGAGTGTTATTATTTGCATTAAGTAAAAATATTTATATATTTCCAAAGCAAATATATGTTTATCGCTTAAGAGAGCTAAGCTCTATGAATTTTACTAATAAAAAATGGATAATACATCCTAATTCACATCTAAAAAAAATAGATATTTTTGAGAATTCAAATACGACTAGGTTATATTATGAAAGTGCAAGTTGGATACAAATTGCATTAGATTTTATTAGATTTATTAATTCTGATCATCATTTAAGTGAAGATGTAAAAATACATTTTTTACCAGTAGTTTGCAATAAAGCTTTAACTTTACAAAAAATCGATAAAGATCCATTGTATTTGAAAAAATACACTAAAAATTTAAAAATATATATACAAAATCAACCTTTAGGGGCTGTTGATAGGGTAAGAGAATATTTTTCATACAAACTTGCAAAAGAATTTTCCAAAAAGAAAGGTATGCTGAAATTAACATTACCTTTTAGTATTGTTAGAGTATCCTTGCGATATCAAAAAGAGGTTAAAGAATATAAAAAAAATATTAAAAGAAATTTTTTAAATAAAAGGTTACCGTTAGAGTTTTATAGAGATTATCAAAAAGCCTTAGATCTTAAAAGTCAAAAATTGATTAAATTATTGTATAATATAGGTTCTAAAATTACAAAATTAAAAGGTTAGAGGTGGTTTTAAATTATAAAAAACTCAGAAAACTTAGAAATAATCCGAAATTATTTTTTAAAGATGCTATAGAGAAAAAATCAAATTGGATAAGTAGTATATATAAAAAATATCTTCCTAAAAAA
>NZ_JANQDB010000046.1:0-1118 GCF_024723675.1 Campylobacter sp. 1569 | reverse complement strand
TTATTGACCCTTTCGTCTAGTGGCTCAGGACGTCACTCTCTCTGTGTGATAACAGAGGTTCAAATCCTCTAGGGGTCGCCATAAAATTAAATTAGCATTTGTATTTTTAATATATTTTATTACTTTTCTAAAAGAAGAATTAAAAATCATTATAATATTTTTATTTTATTGTATAATGAAATTGTATCTTAAATTTAAAGGAGAAATAATGGATAATCCATTATCAGGATATACTAAAAAATATGACAATGAAGGATATGGCTTGCAATATCCCGATGGACATGTTATAAGATTTTATGAGAGAATCTTAAAATACAAATTAAGTAAAACAAATGGAAATTTACTTGATTTTGGTTGTGGGAATGGAGTGCATTCTAAGTATTTTCAAGATGTAACAGGGGGGGGGGTATTAAGACTTATGGTATAGATATTGTTTCTAGTTTAAAAAATACCTAGAAAAAAGATTCTAGGATAAATGAAAATAATTTTCACGTAATTACACCTAACTCTAGCTTTAAAAATTTATTTGATGTAAAAATGGATTTTATTTTTGCAAATCAAAGTTTATATTATCTACCAAACAAAGACTTTCAAAAAACTATTGAAGAATTTTATGATTTATGCAATGATGGTGCAATAATTTTCGCGACAATGATTAGCTCTAAAGCTTATCAGGAATTTGTTGCAGGAGATGTTAAAGATAATGGTTTAGTAGAAGAAAATCTAGTCCAAGATTAAATGGCGAATCTACTTATATAAATTTTTACAAATACGATTGAAGAGCTAAAAGAAAAATTTAAACCTTTTAAACCATTGTTTTGGGGAGATTATGAGTTGATAAATTTATATAATTTTGAAGAAAGTATACAGCACTTCATCTACATAGGGTAAAAATAATTTTTACACTAAAGGTTTTAACAAACCTTTATCTTACTCTCCTTGCTATTATAACTACCACATACTATCAACCAATATCCCAATCCTTTTTTTGCTAAACTCTAATACTTATATTATATATCTATCCCCTTCAACTTTTCAATATCAAACCTATATATTACATATCATAATACAACCTCTATCTTTCTTTCTCTGTCAAACATCCCCTCCCCTTTTTTTTC
>NZ_JANQDB010000045.1:0-1148 GCF_024723675.1 Campylobacter sp. 1569 | reverse complement strand
GATAGCGCCTGCTTCATTTGTATCTTTAGGCAATTCAAAAAATCCAAAATAAGCATATTTTGCTATCCAGCCTATAACAACACTATAAAAAGACACCAAAATAATAGCACCAAGCATAAAAAATCCCGCAAGTGACCATGCCTTTTTATTTTTTGGTGCTAAAGTATAATAAGCATTCACCGGGTCTTTTTCACTAAGTTTTCCTATGCTAAGTTCGGCTAAAAATATCACAAAAGCCACACCTAAGGTTAAAAGCAAATACACCACTACAAAAGCTGATCCGCCATTGTTACCCACTAAAGTTGGAAATTTCCAAGCATTTCCAAGCCCAACGGCTGAACCTGCCACTGCTAATACAAAACCTATTTTAGAAAATTTTTCATTCATCTTTTAACCTTAAAAAAATAATTGTTTTACCATGATTAAAATCACCGCTAAAGGCGAGATATATCTTACAAAAAAATACCAACACTCAAAATATTTACCCCTCATATAAGGATAAAATAAAGTTTGTAAAGCTTCTTTTTTAAGCACAAAACCTACGAAAATTGCACCAAATAATCCACCTAAAGGCATCATTAAATTTGAAGCAATAAAATCTAATATATCAAAAAAACTTTTTCCAAAAAATTCTAAAGAATCTTTACTCCACTCAATTCCTGATAAAATACACAAACTTCCCAAAAAATATACAATGAAAGCTATAAAAATCAAAGCTTTTTTTCTTGTAAAATTATAAGAATTGATTAAATAAAAAGTTAAAGGTTCTATCATGGAAACTGCTGAAGTAATCCCTGCAAAAAACAATGCAATAAAAAAAGCCACAGCTAAAATATTTCCCAAAGGTAAAAAGCCAATTGGGTCAATATTTGAAAACAAACTCATCAAAGATACAAAAATCAAACCTGGACCTTGCTGAGCTGGATTGCCATTAAATTCAAATATAAAAGTAAATACAATAAGCCCCATCATAATACCAATGATAATATTAATAATAATAATATTAATAGTACTTGTAATAAAATTTGTTTTATCTGATAAACTTGCAGAATAAGTTATAATCGAGCCCACTCCAATAGATAAAGAAAAACAAGCAAGTCCCAATGCACTCAAAAAAGCTCCCACTCCAAGCTTGGAAAAATCCGGAG
>NZ_JANQDB010000044.1:0-1213 GCF_024723675.1 Campylobacter sp. 1569 | reverse complement strand
ATAGTTGCAGACAATGTAAATCAAATAGCTAATGATATCTTAGAAGATGCTAGGAAGAAGAAGTTTTAATACTAAGCCAGACTTTTAGAAGTTTGGCTTGCATTAATTTTAATATCCATAATGCTATATATTTTATTTCTTATTATTTTTCATAATTTTTTTATTAAAAAATAATTTTTTCATATTTAAATATTACAATTTTTTATTAAAAATAATATAAGATAATTCAACTCCCATAATCATAATAATCTTTTTACAAGGATGTTTTAATGAAAAATCTTACACAAAGTTTAACAGGAAAATTAACTTTCTTTGTTTTTTTAGCTATTATCGCGATTTTACTTATAGCAAATGCCTTTAACTATTCTGAAGTAAAGCATGATGTGCAAAAACTCATCAATGATATTCAAGTAAAAACAATACAAGATGTATTAAAAAATTTCGATGATTACACTGCCTCAAGAAGCGATGCTATAAAGGCTGTAGCATCTGAAATCCAAAAAAATCCTAATGCAAGCTTGGAGGAAATTTATACCATAGTTAGAACCGCAAAAGAAGCAAGTCGATTTGATGTTTTATATGTAGGTCTTGCTAAAAATGGTGCAATGATACGTTCAAACGGCAATCATCAAATGCCATCTGATGGTTATGATCCAAGAACTAGAAGCTGGTATACAAATGTTGCATCTGGAGAAGATAAAGTTGTTATATCAAAACCATACATTGCTCCTAGCTTAAAAGCCCCTTCTTTATCTTTTTCTTATCCTATAGTTGTAAATGGAAAATTTATAGGTGCAGTTGGTGGAAATTATGATTTAAATACTTTTTCGGATAATGTATTAGCTATGGGAAGATCTCAAAGTGGCTATACCGTAGTTTTAGACGATGATGGAACAATTTTATTTCATGAATCCTCTGAAGCACTTCTGACAAAAAATAGCTTAAGCCAAGAAATTGCAAAAACATATCTTGCAACTACAGAAGGAAAAGCAGGAGAACTCTCAAAAGAACCTATGCTGATAAAAGATGGTAATACACCTCGCAAAGCTGTAATTTGTCAAGAATCTTCAACAGGTTATAATGTTTGTGTTATAGCAGATGAAAAAATTTATAATGATCCTGTAAATCAAGCTTTAATTAAGCAAATTATCATAGGTACTATAAGTTTAGCAGTAGCTCTTGTAATTATAAGATTTATGATTAATTACAACTT
>NZ_JANQDB010000043.1:0-1277 GCF_024723675.1 Campylobacter sp. 1569 | reverse complement strand
GGAGTATAAATGGTTTTTAGTTCTTATGAATTTATATTTATATTTTTACCTATAGTTTTAATTATATTTTATATGCTTAAAAAATTTAATTATATTCAAAGCGCAAAATTATTTTTAGTCTTAGCAAGTTTATTTTTTTATGCTTTTTGGAAGGTTGAATATGTTTTGATTTTATTGCTTTCTATGGGTGTGAATTTTTATCTTGCAAATTTAATTTTACTTAATAGAAAAAAAGTAAAATTGTTATTTTGTAGTGGTGTGTTTTTTAATTTAGCTTTACTTGCTTTTTTTAAATACACTGATTTTCTTTTAGAAAATTTTAATGTATTTTTTCAAATAGTCCAACTAGATTTTAATATTCCTTTGCCGCATATATTACTACCTTTAGCTATATCTTTTTTTACTTTTCAACAAATTGCTTTTTTAGTAGATTGTTATAAAAGAACAAATATAGAAAGTTTAAAAAGTGAAAATACATACAAAATAAATATTTTAGATTATGCTTTGTTTATAACATTTTTTCCTCAACTTATAGCAGGTCCAATAGTACATCATAAAGAAATGATGCCTCAATTTAAGAGTATGCTTTGGAATAATTCTATTCTTATTAATTGGGAAAATATAGCTAAAGGATTATTTATATTTTCTATGGGGTTATTTAAGAAAGTATATATTGCTGATTCTTTTGCGCTTTGGGCTAATGCAGGGTTTAAGATAGTTGAAAATGGAGGTGCTTTAAATATTTTTGAAGCTTGGGCAACTTCTTTATCTTATACTTTTCAGCTTTATTTTGATTTTAGTGGCTATTGTGATATGGCTATAGGTATAGCTTTATTTTTTAGTATAAAACTTCCTATTAATTTTAACTCTCCTTATAAAGCATTAAATATAAGTGATTTTTGGAGAAGATGGCATATAACATTAGGTAAATTTTTAAAAGATTATCTATATGTACCTTTGGGTGGTAATAGGGTTTCTAAGATTATAAATTTGAGAAATCTTTTTATAGTGGCTTTTGTAAGTGGAGTATGGCATGGAGCTGGATGGGGTTTTGTGATATGGGGAGTGTTGCATGGACTAGCTATGGTACTTCATAGAATATATTCATTTATAACCCTAAATGCAAAATTTAAAGAAAGCATCATTTATAAAATATTTGCATGGTTTGTAACTTTTAATTTTATTAATCTCGCGTGGATATTTTTTAGAAGCGAAAATCTTCAAGGTGCTATAAATCTTTTAAAAGCTATGTTTGGTTTAACTTGGGTGGAATTACC
>NZ_JANQDB010000042.1:0-1435 GCF_024723675.1 Campylobacter sp. 1569 | reverse complement strand
GGACTGAAATAGTTTTATAACTAAAAATATTTAGCTATAAAACTTATTTTCACAATAATTTAGATGATAAATTAGTCTAAATTATCTTCCATAAAATTAAAACTTAATTCTTTAGAACATTTCTTACATTTATAGGCTATGTTTAGATATTTTATTTTTACATGTAAGCCATAATCAAGCTTATGAATCATACCTTTACATCCACAAATATATTCAAATTTATCATCTTTTTCTTTTTCTTCTATCAACTCCTTTTTTTCTAGACTTTTCTTAAATTTATTAATCCTCATATCATGCTCTACAATATGCTCCAAAAGCCATACTGATACTATTTTGTAAAGTTTTTCTTTAAGATCATTAGTGCTAGTACATTCACTAAGTAATGCACTCATGTCTTTTATAATTTTTTTATGCATTGCTTTGTGTTCTGATAAATATGGATAGTTAATAGTGTACATATAATCTTCTTCGTCTTTAAAATGAATTCGCATATAATCAAAAAAACCACTTAATAGCTCTTTAACCTCTGTTTTATAAATATGTCTATTTAAAAGTTTAGCTGTTTTATCTGCCAAGCTAAAAAGAGTTTGGTGTTGCAAATCTATGTCCACATTTTCTATACTGTATTTATCATTCCACACAGGGAATGCTTCCACAAAAAATCACTCTATACGAATTGGTTTTTTACAAACTTTACAACTATATCTTGCTCCATCAAGAATTTGTAAATGCAAATGATGAGGAATTTTGTGTTTTTCATTTAAACAGCCACAAACATAAAGAATATATTTTGGTGTTATTTCTTCAAAAGTACTTTCTGTCAACGCAACATCTTCTTCAAAAGTACTTTCTTTTGCTTGGAGTTGTTTTTGTTTTTCATATTTGTAATATTTCATATCTTCTTTTAATATATGTTCTAAAAGCCACTTTTCTGTAATAATATTTAATTGCTCTTTAAATTCATTCACAGTTTTAATATTTTTAACCAAAGCAATTAATGAAGCTGTTATTTCTTGATGAATTCTTTTATGATGCTCTAAATCAGGATAAGCTATGCTTTCCATATAAGCTTCTTCATCTTTAAAATGAGTCTTTACATATTCAAAAAGTTCACTTAAGACTAATTTGATCTCGTTTATACTTGCATGATTTTCAGCAATCAAGTAAGCTTTTTTTGCTATATCAAATAGCACTTTATGCTGTTCATCGATAATTTTATTATGTACACTGTATTCTTTTGCCCATTTAATCATAAATTTCCTTTTTAGATATTTTATAATCGAGCAATAAATAATATAATCTACATTACACATACAAAAAAACGGGTGGAATTATATAATAAATTTTAAACATTTGCAATAAAATTGATATTAATTTATAAAATATTAAAATAATATCTTATTTGGTAAAAATATTAAAAATAAAACTACAAAGA
>NZ_JANQDB010000041.1:0-1576 GCF_024723675.1 Campylobacter sp. 1569 | reverse complement strand
TTTATCAAGTATTCTAGCTTATCTTAGTGGAACCTTAGGATTAAGAAGCTATTTATACGATAGTAAGATTTTTAGTCACTGTGATTACTATAAAATATTTCAAGATGATATGAATAAAATAGATCATGATTTAGAGCAAATTTTGAATTTTTTATATAATACGCTGGGATTTGATGCTGAAAGATTCATATATACTTTATATAAACAAATTACTACTTTTCCAACCATGCTTTCAAAGCCATCTTTAGACTCACTTTTAAAGCAAAGAAAATTTAAAAATGAAAATGTTGTTATTGTAGCAAGTGGTCCTAGTCTTACCAAGCAACTATCTTTATTGAAAGAATACTCAAGCAAAACATCCATCATTTGCGTAGATGGAAGCTACCCTATATTAGCAAAACACAACATTAAACCCGACTATGTTGTATGTTTGGAGCAAAATGATTTATCTAGCGAATTTTTTAACAATGATTTTAAAGAATTCGATAAAGACATAATTTTTATAATTTCTATTTTGACCCATCCAAAAACATTAGCTTATCTTGAAAAAAACAACAGGAAAACCATTATAGCACCAAAAAATAATTCTTTATATGGCGATCTCTTAAAAAAAAATAATTTTGAGACCCTAGGTGGACTAAATGTTTCTTCTATGGCTTGTGAACTTGCTTTAAAGCTAGGTTACAAAAATATTATTTTGATAGGGCAAGATTTAGCATATGATAAAGACTTTTCGTCACACTCAAAAGACTTTTCTCATGGAAATAATTTAGATACAGGATATTATAAAAATATCATCGAAACTAAAGCATATAATAATAATGGTAGTGTATATACACACGAAGCATGGATGGCGTACAAGCAAGGTATTGAAATTTTTATAAAAGAAGCAAGTCAACATAATGTTTTTATATTTAATGCTACAGAAGGTGGAGCTAGAATAGAAGGAAGTATAGAAAAACCTTTTAAAGAACTTTGCAAATATCTATTCGCAAAAAACAAACAAATCAACACATTCCTTTTAAAGCCAATTCCAGAAGAAATGCAAAACAATATAAAACAAGAATTGTTTAAAAATCTCAAAGAATTAACAAGTATGATAAATGTAAGGTATGATAAATACATAAAAGAATTAAATCCTATTTTAAAAAAGATAAATAAAATACAAAAAATTACAGATATAAGTAAGGCTAATTTTGCAGAAATTTTAAATGTAAACGCAAAAATTCATAAATTTAAAGAAGACCTTGAAAATGAAAAAATATCCATTCTTAACGAGGTACTCATCAATGCGCTAGCATTGCAAGAAATTTCTTTAGCAAAAATTTCTATGATGAGTGCTCACACCCAAGAAGAAAAAAAAGTAAAAATGTTTTTATGGGTTTGTATACACAAAGAATGGATTGATATAATTATAACCACATTAAATTCTTTACAAAACAACCTAAATAATGGACTAGATATTTTAAAAAAAAGTATAAAAGGTCTTTCATGAATACTTATGAGACTAATTTTGATAAAAACTTAGAAGCTTTAAAATTCTACGATCTTGTCTTAACCAACAAAGTAAAAGACA
>NZ_JANQDB010000040.1:0-1598 GCF_024723675.1 Campylobacter sp. 1569 | reverse complement strand
CCCTACTCCAGTGCCTGCTATATCGCCAAAAGAATCACTTGCATCCATTTTAGCTAAATCCTCATCACTCAAAGTAACCCCTGCCTTACTAGAATCGATATTCAAACAAACAGCACCTTGATCTAATGCTTTGATTACATTTGCTCTATATGGATCTAAAATTTCAAACAATCTCCACTCATCTACCACATTGCCATTTTTGTCAACTTCTACTATCACATCACGCACTGAACGCACATTTTTACCATCAGGGCGCTTAACATTGGCAGAAGCTACCCTTAAAAGGTAATTTCCATTCTGCATATCATCCATAGAATGAGAAAAATCTATATAAGAAGAAGGTAAAATACGGTTAAAAATTTCTCTACCCATCAAATCATATTTAACATATCTTTGACCAAATCCAAAACTCAAAGCCCCATCTTCATTTTGATGAAAACCCATCATAATACCACGCTTATAAATATTACCCCAATCCATTAATTTATCACTATCTAAATACCAACGAATTTCACCTTTTGTATCAATGATAAATGCATTTGAATTCTCATCCCACTCCATTGCACCACCTGCTGGATTATTCCATACAGACTGAGAACCTTTACCACTTTGTCTTCCTGGAGCATTATTAACCAAATACAATCTATCTTCAAAACCCTTATCTACTTTAATCACTTCTACTTTTTCAAAAGGTACACCTCTTTGCATAAAACTTCCACTAGCTTCTATATTTACCCCACCAGTTGCTATTTTATACACTTCATCTACTACTTTTTCACTTTTTCCAAAAGCAGTTTTGGTATAACTTACTTTTACTGTATTTAAATATGATGGATAAAGTCCAAAAACAGGAATTCCTCCATATGTTTTAATTTTATTAGGACTAACCTTATAAGATATAGTCTGTCCATTTGGTTTTGGAACTATAGTTACACTTACATCACTTAGTTTATATCCACCATCCATAATTACAGCACTAAGCGGGGATAAACCATAAGGATTTATTTTTATAGCACCAATTTTACCTTGAATTTCCCAATTAATACTAGCACCACTAGGTCCACCCATAGCTAAAGAAACATTAGGTGCAACTACAACAACACTACTAGCAAGCAAAATACTACTTACAATTTTACTAATTTTCATTTTTTCTCCTTTTGTAATAAAATTTTTAATCAAAAGCTTTGTTTATATTAATAGGATAAGCCCTATATCCTATTTGACCGCCTAAATTTTCAAATTTCATTTCAAACAAAACTTTTTTAGTATCAAAATCCAATTCGCTCAAAATAGGTTCTGTATTTCCCATATTTAACAAATACTTCCCAAGTCCAGCTGTAGCGCTATAAATAAAAACACTGTTTGTTTTATCAAAATACTGCGTTATAGATGTAATAGGACTGTAGTAATCAAAGCCTCTTTGTTTTCCATACTCCCAAATTTGTTCTACGGTTTTATTTTTTTCATCTATCATATAAAAAACTGCTCTTGAATACTTACTTGTAGCAAAAGGTGGTTGATGCATACCTCTTGTATCACCATTATCAAAAACACTTACAACGATCTTACCTTTTTTACTCATACTTGGAACATAATAT
>NZ_JANQDB010000039.1:0-1610 GCF_024723675.1 Campylobacter sp. 1569 | reverse complement strand
CATTTAAATTACTTAGATTTTCTAAATTACTTGCAATTGTTTTATTCTCAAGAGCATTTGAAACTTCAGCTAAAATATCATTTTTAGCTTTTATAGCTTCTTTGCTTGCAAATTTATCATCACTAGCTTTGCTTAAGCCATTGTCTTGATAAACTAGTAAAAAGTCTAAGCTTTGGAAAATTTCTTTTTGAGCTTCTTCTATTGAGGGATTATCTTTATTATTTTTATCAAAGAAATAATCCATAATAAACTTAGTTCTAGCTTCAGCACTATTTTTATCTAAATTTTTATAGGCTTCTAAAATAGCTTTCAAATCAGCTATATCGATGGAGTAATATTTATTTTTCAAATCAGCTATGATTTCATTGATAATAATATCTTTGTAAAGATCATTTTCATCTAAAACAGCTTCTTCACTGATGATATCTTCTGTGTTAGGGATATAATCTGTATCTTGTGATGGTGATATTATAGGAGGCATAGGCTTAAAGATAGTGTTAGTCTGTTCTTTAAAATTATCATAAGCTTTATCTTTATTACTATCATTGTAAATATGAATTTGTAGTTTATTCCAATAATCTTTATCAGCTATTGCGTAAGTTAAATCGTTTTCATGATGGTAAATATGGATATTCTCATAAGAAGCATTATTTGTATAAAAATCATGCCCAAAAAATTTTCCTATATTATTTCTACCACCATTAATCTTAAAATCTTTGTCAAAATACATATAAATATTTTTAAATTTGAAAATACCAAGTTGAGTTCCAGTAAAACCACCTATATAATTTTCATAACCCTCTGTTTTTGACTCTGCATTAACTTTTCCGGAAATTTCAAGAGAAATATTCTCAAAAGTACTGCTATTGTCATTAATATCGCTTACTCTACCAACAAAACCACCTATATAAGAACTACCATTAGTATTATTAGAAGTTATATTTCCTTTAAAATCAACCAAAATATTACTAAAGTATGCTTTACCATCATTGTATAATCCAACAAAACCACCCATATAGACTTCATTGCTTTCACCATGAAAATTGCCTTTTACATTTAAAGATATATTCTTCATTTCAGCATCTCCAGACACATGACCAACAAAACCACCCATATAGACTTCAGCTCCAGTATCATCAAAATGATGTGCATTAGTATAGATATCTCCAATATCATGTGCACGTATATTATTTAATTTTATATTACTCATTACACCAGCAAAACCACCTATCTCAGAAAAAGCATAACGACTTCCCAGTGTTTCTTGGTTGATTTTGTCAATATCATTTATTTCTATATTATATACATCAGTATTATAAATTGCACCAGCAAAACCACCAATTCTAAAATACATATATTCTTGTTCAGAATTAGCATTGCTAATATTGCTAATATCTTTAAGAGTAATATTTTCAATTTTTCCTAGACCAGCCTCATTAAAATCAATAAGTCCAACAAATCCACCAACCGCTTCAGCATCTTTTGCATTAATACCACCTCCCATATAATCTACATTAATATTTTTTATCTCTATTTTGCCTTCATTTGTATCACCAAGAGCTTTCCCAACTTTCCCAAATACACCAACATATTGAGGCTTTTCATTTATA
>NZ_JANQDB010000038.1:0-1669 GCF_024723675.1 Campylobacter sp. 1569 | reverse complement strand
TTATAAGAGAAAATAATAAATTTTACTTTGTATCTTCATTTTTAGTATGTGTTGAGCAGGGGGGGGGATATAATTTAAATATATTTTACCATACATATGGAGTTGCAGCTTGAATATCATCATAGCAACTCTTAGACAACACAATATCAATAACTTTCATAAACTAAGAAAATTATACAGCACACACAATTTTCATCTTATAACAAGCAAAGATGTTCTTACTTTAGAAAATATAAAAAAAATTAATCCTGATTATATATTTTTTCCACATTGGTCTTTTTATATACCAACAGAAATTTATAGTAACTACCAATGTATTGTTTTTCATCTTGGAAATTTACCATTTGGTAGAGGAGGCTCTCCATTACAAAATTTAATCATAAGAGGAATATATAAAAGCAAAATTTGTGCTTTAAAAGCTTGTGATATATTAGATGGTGGAGAAATATATTTAAAACATAACATCAGTTTCAAAAAATCAAATGCACAAAAAATTTATGAAAAAATTTCAAAAATTATATTTTTTAAACTAATACCTAAAATTTTACAAACAAAAATTATACCTTATAAACAAAAAGGAAAGGTGATAGTTTTTAAAAGAAGAGCAAAAGAACAAAGCAGTATTAGTACATTAAAAAATCCTAATTTAGTAAAAATATATGATTTTATACGTATGCTTGATGCTAAAGACTATCCAAAAGCATTTTTGGAATTTAAAAATATAAAAATGGTTTTTCAAAACGCAAAAAAACATAATAATCAAATAAAAGCAGAGGTAATATTTTATGAAAAATAACAAAATTTTAATTATAGCGGCTCATCCAGACGATGAAGTTTTAGGATGCTTTGGAACTGTAGCAAGATATATACAACAAGGATATGATGTATTTACTTTAATACTTGGGGAAGGCAAAACAAGTAGGGAAAGCAAAAATCATACAAAAGAACAAAAAATATTAGAAAACGAACTTCTTAATGCAAATAATTTTTTAGGTGTTAAAAATGTTTTTAGAAAGTTTTTTCCTGATAATGCTTTTGATAAGGTACCATTATTAGAAATAGTTAAAAGCATTGAAGAGGTAAAAAATAAAATTAAACCAGCTATAATTTTTACCCACTACGAAAAAGACCTTAATATAGATCATCAAATTACATACAAAGCAACAATTACCGCTACAAGATCTTTACAAGAAGAAAGTGTCAAAGAAATTTATAGTTTTGAAATTCTTTCAAGCACTGAATGGAATTATCCATTAAGTTTTCAACCCGATGTATTTTTTGATATCAGCTCAACTTTAAGTCTAAAATTAAAAGCTATGTCTTTTTATCAATCAGAACTACAAAACTATCCTCACCCTAGAAGCTTGGAAGGAATAAAAATAAATGCACAATATCAAGGAATGAGAGTTGGACTTGAATATGCCGAAGCATTCAAAAGTATAAAAGTAATAAAATGATTATTTATAAAAATTTTATTAATCTTACAAGAGAAGAAAAAAAGGA
This sequence comes from Campylobacter sp. 1569, assembly GCF_024723675.1. Lineage (NCBI taxonomy): Bacteria > Pseudomonadati > Campylobacterota > Epsilonproteobacteria > Campylobacterales > Campylobacteraceae > Campylobacter > Campylobacter sp. 1569. The sequence continues at coordinate 166 of NZ_JANQDB010000038.1, read as the reverse complement.
AATTTTTTTTATAAGAAACTCCCAAAATATTTCTAAGTTTATGAAGACAAAAAGCATAAAATACAAAGAACATTTAATATTTTTAAAAAAACTTAAAAAAAGTAACAATCAACAATACATTCTGCTAATAAGAAACAACGAAAAACTTGGAGTTATTTATTTTACT
>NZ_JANQDB010000037.1:0-1763 GCF_024723675.1 Campylobacter sp. 1569 | reverse complement strand
TGGGGAATGAGGTAAATATATTAGCAGGGGGTATTAACTCAATTTCTACTATTGCTAGTGCTTATGTAAAAGGTTCATTGCAGCAATCCACAAGTTCTTATTATAAAGATGGAGATAAAATCAGCGGTTTTGAATTTAACACTCAAGAATATGAAAACATAGATAAAACAAATTTAGGCAATAAAAAACTAGTAGATAAAGATAAATTTGAAAAATATGCCTCCATAGCTTCTGATGTAGACTGGTTTTATTTTGCTAAAGGATGGAATGAAAACAAAAATAATATGAGAGATTTTTTCGATACCTATAAACTAGTAGATGATATAGATTTTGGGGCTAGCGAAGGTAAAAACTATGCTAACTATTGCATAGATGGTAATAACTGCACTAATATGATAGTTGGAACTACTGGCGCATTTACAAAAACTTTTGATGGACAAGGGTATACTTTAAGCAATATTAATATCGATACAACCAAATTAAGTTTTGAACCAAATAATGTTGGTATATTTGGCAGAGCTGATGGTGCCACTTTTAAAAATATAAAGATAGATTATAAAGGTGGCGGAATTCAAACTAAAAAAGCTGATTATATAGGTGGTTTTGTAGGATATGTATCAAATGGAACCAATAAACAGAGTGTGTTTGAAAATATCATTTTAGAAAATATGATAAAAGGAATTGTAATAGATTTTGATGCATCTGATTTTCGAAAAAACAGAGTGGGTGGTTTTGTAGGATATACGCAGAATACTAAATTTGACAAAATATTATTGCAAAATATAGGTGATATTAATGGAATGGAAACAGCTGGTGGTTTTGCTGGTAGATCTGATAAAGGTGAATTTAAAAATATAACTTTAAAAACAATAGGAAATATAGGTAATTATTCATTTGTTAAAGCTGGTGGTTTTATTGGAACTGCAAATGGATTTGATTTCTTGACTCCTAAAAATATCTTTGATGGAATTAGTTTGTCAGATATAGGAATGATAAGAGGACAATCATCTGGAGGTTTTGCAGGTGAATCTGCGGGTAAATATAGCAATATCAAGATAGATGATATTAAATACATCGGAAGTGCTTCGTTAGATAATGGATTTGTCGTTAACAGCACAAACTCTGGCGGATTTATAGGAAGATCATCAGGAAATAGTAGTTTTGAAAATATCAGTTTAAACAATATAGGTGATATTGTAGCAAAAGATAAAGCAGGTGGATTTATAGGTGATATGTCTAACACCCCTAAAGAATTTAAACATATATCCTTAAGTAATATTGGAAATATTAAAGCAGATGTTTTTGCAGGTGGATTTATAGGTGATCTATTATTAGGTGGACAAGGTTATTTTACTATAGAAAATATAAGACTAGATGATATTGAAAGTATTGAAGGCGGAAGATATGCTGGCGGATTTATAGGAAATTTTAGATCAGATACTAGAGTTGAACCTTGGGCTATGAAAAACATACATTTATTTTTTCATGAAAACTTTAAAATAAATGGCGGTGAAAAAACTGGGTTACTAGTAGCTAACTTTGAAAAAAAAGATAATATTGTTTCTTATGAGAATATAAATATCTATCATAAAGAAAACGCACTGCAAAATGATTTTACTGATAAAAATGAATGGAATAAGTATAATATACAAACATATAATAATGAAAGTGATAAAATTTTAAAATACAACGAGTTTAAAGAAAATGCAAAAATTAATGATCCATTAGCCTCAGTGCTTCCTAGTTTTAGTTCAAGTGAAGCC
>NZ_JANQDB010000036.1:0-1904 GCF_024723675.1 Campylobacter sp. 1569 | reverse complement strand
GTGGGGAATTACGTCAATCTTGATTTAGCTAAAGTTAATTTTAATTCTAAAGAAAATCTTATTAGTGCAGATAAATCAGCTAGTGTTAGTATATCTACAGAAAATTATTATAATCAATTAAAAAATAATAAAAACGATCCATTTAAAAAATATGATTTTCAAAAAGGTAGTTATGGAAATGTAAAATCTAAAGATATAGATCAATTTGCTAGTATAGGTTCTGATAGAGATTGGTTTTTCTTTGCTAAAAGTTGGAATGAAGTAGATACATTTAAACTAGTCGATAAAGGAGTAGGTGAATATAGGCTTACTGACAATATAAGTTTTAAAGGAAACAATTACGCTAATTATTGTATAGATGGACTTGGCTGTACTAATATGATAGTTGGTGATAGTGCAGAAGTTGGATGGAATGAATATAAAAGATTTTCCAAAATATTTAATGGACAAGGATTTATACTTAGTGATATTAATATAGATATAAAAGATACTTCAAAAGAAGGAATTTTTACAATAGGCTTATTTGGAGCTTCAGAAGGAGCTATTTTTAAAAATGTAAAAGTTAATTATAATGGCTATATAAAGGCTGCATATAATAGTGGTGATTTAGGATTTATTGGGTCTTTTATAGGAGTAGCTAGGAATTCGAAATTTGAAAATATAGAAATAAGTGGTATTAAAAATTTTGAAGTATATGATACAAGAGGTGGTTGGTTGACAGGTAATATTGGTGGTTTTGCTGGTCTATCTAGCGGAAATACATTTTTTAATAACATATCTTTGCACGATTTTTTGAATATTTACCTGCATGATTTAAATAGTGCAACTTCAAAGTTTGGTGGATTTGTGGGCGAACTAAATAATAATTCTGTTTTAGAGAATATTTCTTTAAATGGTTTTAAAAGTGTTGATGTAAAAGGTTTTGCTGGTGGATTTGTGGGTGAGAGTGATAATAATGGCAAATACACATATGAAAATATTTTAATAAAAAACTTTGACACAATTAAAACAACAGGAGATCTAGGTGTTTTTGGTGGGTATCTTGGAGGAAAAACAACTATCAATAATGTGTATATAGATTTAAACAATGGCGAATTATATAGCAAGTATAGTTCTGTTGGTGGATTTGCTGGATCTATAAATGGTAATGGAAATTTTAAAAATATTCACATAAAAAATATAGGAAAGATTCAAGCAGGTGTAGCCGGTTCCTATGTTTTAGGTGTTGGTGGATTTGCTGGAAATATTGATAGTTTTAACGGGGTTTTAAAATTTAACAATATTGTTTTAGATAATATCAAGGAAATATCTGCTGATAAAGGTAATGTTGGTGGATTTGTTGGAAACGTTGAAAATGCTGATTTTTCTAATATATCTATAAATAATATATGTAGAATTTCTAGTAATCAAGATGGAACTGGAGTAGGAGGATTTATTGGATTTATAGATGCTAGAAATGGAGATGTAAATATTGGTTTTAAAGATATTGCTTTAAATTTTAATTCTAAAGGGTTGATTCAAGGTGGAGATATTGGTGGATTTATTGGAAATATTATTAATGGGAAAGATTATAATGATAATTACTACAGAACAAATTTAGATTTTTCAAATATACATATTTATTTTGATCCAAATTTTTCTATACAATACAATGGTATGGGAAAAGGAAAATTTGTAGGTTATTACAATCAAAACTATAATACCTTTAATTTTAAAGATAAAATTAATTTCTATGCTAATGAAAATATTTTTAATGGAGCAACAACCGATAAGTCTCTGTGGAATAATTTTACTACCTTATCCCCAAATGAGAATGTATTTAAAAATAATACAAAAAATATCACTAAAGCAATCAATGTAAGTGTTATTTCGCCTGAATTCACACGCCCTGAAGAAATTCCTGA
>NZ_JANQDB010000035.1:0-1943 GCF_024723675.1 Campylobacter sp. 1569 | reverse complement strand
CTACCTTCTCCACCTTCACCTATGTTGCTAAAATCAGGATTTGTTATATCAAAGTCAGTGGTAGTTTTAAATGAATTAGAAGCTTGATCATATTGTATTCCTGTGGCTATTTGAGCGGAGGTGATGAAATCTTGCTTTTTACTTGCTAATTCATTTTCATCAAATTTAACAAATGTTATCTTGCCTTGGTAAGTTGCTTCACTATCTTTAATTCTATCAAATACTCCATTTTTTAGATAAACATTTACATTATTAAAACTAACCTTCTCATTTAGTCCAAATCTAGTATCAGCAAACAAATACTGTTCTTTTCCTTGATAATTACCATCTAAGAATATATAAACATTATTCAATTCAACATTCCCGCTAAGATCTCTTGCAAAAGAAAATATTTTGCCATTTCTACCCTGTATGTTTTCAACCCCATGTATAATTATATTCTCAAACACAGTCTTATCGTTTGGTTTGAATACATCTCCAACATTTCCAGCAAATAACGAAAAATCACCAGAATCAAAATCATCAAATGTTACTTTTTCGATGTTATTTATTGATATGTTTTTATAAGTTCCATTAGAAATGGTGTTAGCAAAAGCTGCAGAGGTTTTACCATTACTTTGAAAACCAAGATTAAAATTTCCTATACCATCTATCATTATGTTTTCAAAATTATGTATAGTACTGTAAGAGCTTAAAATTTGGTTAGCAAATCCTACTACACTACCACCCATAGAGTAAATTTCACCTATATTTTTAATGGTAATATTTTTAGCATTTACATTTGCATCAATATACGAAGAAAATCCTGCAGCCGCTTTGTATGATTCTATCTTATCTATATTTTCTATTGCAATATTTTCAAAATTTAAATTTACACCATTCCATAAATTAGCATCCCCTATAAAACCTCCAGCTCCATGAGTCTTACCGCCCAAGATAGTTTTAAAATCCGCAACTTTGATATTTTTAAAGATACTATCAGTATTTGTATTTCTATCAATAAATCCTATAAAGCCACCGCCGGCACCAGAAGAACCATTTATAATTCCATATCCGTTATCTTCCTCTCTCCCATATATTGATATGTCATAAAATTTTCCACCATCAATAGTACCTATAAATCCTCCACTATTTACACCATATAATGCTTCAATATATACATTATTTATTTTAATACGAGAATATTCCCCATCTTGTTTGCTTAAACCCGCAAAACCACCAGCATTTTGAAAATAATTTCCGCTAAGTTTTATATTTGAAAGCTCTATATCTTCAAATTTGCTATTTTGTGTTTTTCCCACCAAACTACCTATGTTTATGGCATTAAACTGTCCATTTACATTAACCTTAAAATCAACATTATTAACTTTTAAATTTCTAATACTACCACCATCAACAGCACCAAAAATACCTATAACTCTATATCTTGGGTCAGAAATATTAAGTTGATCTAAATCCATTTTGATATCGTTCAAAGTATAACCATTACCATTAAAAGTAGACGTAAAGGCACCATCCCAGCCACTATAGCTTGTATACCCCACCATATACTCAGGTTTAAAATCATTTTCAAAGTATATGTCATTTATAAGTCTAAATTCTTTAACACTTCTGGTACCATCTTTACCGCCTCTATCATTATTCCAAGCATCAGCAAATATAGCCCATTCATCTACTGAGTTTATAGTAAGGTATTGTTTGAAGTCTATTTTTTTAACTTTATTTTCAATTTCATTATAATTAGTTAAAGTAAAACCATCAGCACCTACAAACTTATAACCACCCTCTTTAAATGCGCTCATACTAGCTGCTATGCTAACACTTTTTAAAGCTGTAAGATAATTGGTTTTATTTCCTGCGAAAGAGCTAGGATTTAATACTAAATCATTTCCAACTAAATGTGTAGTAGAGTTTTTATTTCCAACTTTACCACCTTGTATATC
>NZ_JANQDB010000034.1:0-2057 GCF_024723675.1 Campylobacter sp. 1569 | reverse complement strand
TAAAAATACACCCCACCACTTAAATATAATTTCATTCTATGCTCATCATCGTATTTGTATTGATGTAATGCTCTAGCTGCATCAAGTTTTATATAATACTCATTAGCTTTATTATAAAGTACTTGTAAACCTACTGCATCCAAAAAATGCTCATCTGCTAATCTACCTCCATCTTTTTCATACCAAGCATAACCTACATCATAAAAGGGAGTAAAATAAAAATTCGTATTTGGTATATTTATTCTTATACCAAAGTTAGCTACTATGGTATTATCTCCATCTCCTTCTCCATTATCATAAGCTCTTACCCCATAAGCTCCACCTAAAGAGGAGCTCTCAGAAGAATCTAATTCAAAATTCCCTAATACCTTTTGATAGTTTATATTTAAAGTATGCGTAATATACTCATTAATACTATAATAATTATTCACACTAGCATTGAGTTTTCTAAACCAACCAAAGCCTTTGCCTCCACTTTTAGAGGTATCTCCAAATATAGTAGTGCCATCATCATACACCTTACCCACACTTACCTTAGCACTATAACTTAAGGTATTATTTTCAAAGCCTCTAAATAAACCTTCTAAACCTATACTACCTACATTAGAACTTTTATCAAAGGTTAAAAGATCCATACTAGTATCACTAAGTATCTTATGGTAAATACTAGAAGTAAAGTATAAAGATGAATTAGTATTAATCCATACAGGATAAGAAAAATCTACACCAAGATTTCTAGAAGTACCATAAAATCCTGCATCTTTATAATCTCCACCTAAAGAATAAGATCCTTGAGATATGCTTGGAGTAATTTTTAAATTTCCTAAAAAGAAAGTATAACTTGCTCCATAGTTAATTTGTTTTTCATTGCTTGATTGTAAGTAAAAATTATAATAATCCCCCATATTAAGTATAGAATTAAATCCCATACTAATACCTGCTCTAATATCCCCTGCACTTTTAATACCATAATTATCAGCATATAATAATACATTAGCCTTAGTATCAGGCACTACTTCTATAACTACATCAGTTTCACCTACATTCTCCCCTGCTTGTAAACCTGCTAGGGTTTGTACTCCATACATTTCATTGACTTTATATACACTATCTTCTATGAGTTTAGTAGAGATGATTTCACCTTTGATTCTTTCATTAAGCTTACTCTCTATGAAATGATCTTTTATAGTAGTTTTATTCTTTATTATATACTTACCTAATGTTCCTAAGGCTATGTTTATTTGAATACTATCTTCAAATTCTTGTTGAGGCACATAAGCTGTTGCAGCAGGATAGCCATTAACTTGAAAATAATAAGCAATGATATTAGATATATCTTGTAAATCTTGTAAGCTAAATTTTTTAGTGTTAAACTCACTAATAAGTAATTGCAAATCTTCTTCTTTAATACCTAGCTTTTTAAAGCTAGTGTTTTCATTAGTGATAACAAATTTGTATTTGGTTATGACTTGTTTAGTAGTAGTATTAGTTTGATTACTTGAGTTAGTAGAGTTATTATTAGAACTATTACTTGTTTGGTTATTTGGATTACTTGTATTATTGTTGGTATTGACTTGATTGTTTAATTTGGTAGTATCATTATTAAAACTATTATTAGTTGCATTAGAATTATTGTTTGTTTTATCATTTATACTAGAGTTAGTGTTAGCTTTATCATTGTTTGTGTTAGTGTTAGTTTGGTTATTTGGGTTGGTAGTGTTATTATTAGCTTCCTCATTAGTTTCATCTTCTTGATTAAGTTTTTCTTTTAAAGCTTTCTTTTTTTCTTCAAAATCTTTTTTAGCTTCTTGAGCTTTTTTATAATCATCTTTGGTTTTTAGATTTTCTTTAATAGCTTTGTTTTGAGGGAGGTTTCTATCAGGGGATAATTCTATAACCTTTTCTATATCATTTTTAGCTATGGTAATACTACCATTATTAGCATAGACTAAAGAGCTAATTGCTATAGTACTAAGTAAAAGTTTTTTCATGATGGTTTTTCCTTTTATTTATATATTTTAAATTTAGAGTTTTTATTTTTAATATTTATGTTGATT
>NZ_JANQDB010000033.1:0-2212 GCF_024723675.1 Campylobacter sp. 1569 | reverse complement strand
GGTAAATTATTCTATTTTAGAAAAAATTCAACAACTTAGTATTGAACTTAAAAATATTATTAAATATATATTAAGTACACCTAATATTATAGATTTAGATTTTTCAAAAATTTTGAAAGTCAACGATAAAATTCATAATTTTAAAATCTCATTTGAAAAAAAATTTGCTTTATTAGGAGAATTTTTAGTTCCTGCATTAAAAGATGTTGAACTAGAACTTGCAAAAATTTACTTAATGCCAGCAATAACTCAAGAAGATAAAAAAGCAAGAATGATATTATGGATTTTAAAACAAGAATCTTGGCTAGATATATTAAGTCAAACACTAAACACTTTTCTGGACGCTATTAACAAGGACAAATAAATGAATTTTTTACAAAAAAATATACTTAATATAGATAAAAATTTAGCACTAAAAATTCTATCATGCGATAGCTGGGAAGAAACTGTCGATAATAATCTATTTTTAAAAGAGATCACGAGACATTATGCAAATTATCCTGCTTTATTTGTTTATGGAATAGGTAAATATATTTTAGAACTTTTTGAAAGTAACAAATTAAAACATCTAGTAATCTTCGAAGACAACATTAAAAATATACATTATATTCTTAAAAACTATGATCTAAGTGAACTTTTTCGAAACAAAAAACTTATAATTTTTCATTCTCAAAGTTTTAATCCATCTGTAGCTAAAACCATGTTTCTAGATCAAAACATTTTATTTTACCATGAAATTTTTACAATAATTCCTTATAAAAATCATTTTCTAATCAACCATATACATCAAATTTGCACTCAAACTTTACAACATATAAAAAGCTCAATTCATTCCAGCGAATCATGTTTATATTCTTTAAAAATTTTTGGAAAAAATCTTTATGATATGCTAAAAAAACCTAGCACCAGAGAACTTATTTCTAAACATTCCAACAAAGGAAAAAACGCTATTATAGTAGCTAGTGGACCAAGTCTCACCAAGCAACTTCCTTTGTTAAAACAATACTCTAAAAATGCAACAATATTTTGTGCTGATGGTAGTTACCCTATATTAGCTAAACATAACATAAAACCAGACTATGTTGCCTGTATAGAAAAATATACTTTCTCTAGCCTATTTTTTGAAAAAAATTATAGTAATTTTGATGAAGATATTATATTTTTACTTTCAAGCAACACAAACCCAAAAACAGTTGATTTGATTCGATCAAGCAATAAAAATTTCATTATTACTTTAAATTCTAGTATTTTTAACCATAGTTTTAAATTGGATGATTACGGCTACACAGACTTAAAATTTTCTAGTGTAGCAAACTATTTATATCATTTTGCGATAGAATTGGGCTATAAAAATATCATTTTAATAGGGCAAGACTTAGCATATGGAAAAGATAAAAAATCCCATCCGGAAGATTTTGCTTATACATCTTCCTGTGATGAATGTTACTTTGACAATAGAAAAACAACTGCTTATGGAGGCAAAGGAGAGGTTTATACTCATGCTGCTTGGGAAATTTATAAAAAAGCTTATGAAGAAGATATACAAAACAATAAACACATCATTAATACTTATAATTGTACAGAAGGTGGAGCTAGAATAGAAGGAAGCATAGAAAAACCTTTTAAAGAAGTATGTGAAACACTCCTCATTGAAAATAAAACGTTTTTAGATAAACTTGAAAGTCCAAAAAAATTTAAAAAAAATATTATTTCAAGTTTAAATGTAATACAAAAACATATCCAAGTAATCTGTTATTTTATAGAAAAGAGCGAAACAATTTTAACAAAACTAAATAATATTATTGAAAACATCACCTTTATAGCACAAAATTATACTCTCGAGGAAGCCATAAATAAAATTCAACAAAAAGATATAAACTTAGCACAACAATATATTTCAGATTTTAAATATATTTTGTTTGAACAAAAAAATTGGAAAAGTATAGGTGATATAGTGTTTACTTTAATACTCTTAAATGAGCCGAACTTTATAAAACTTCAAAGCCTTGCAACACGTAACACAAAAGAAGAGATAGTTAATAATCTAAGTTTTATCATCAATCACTCAAGATATATTAGCGAGGTTATTGCTTTAATTAAAGAAGAGAAAAAAATTCTAGAAGAAATGATAAAAAATACCAAAAAGCGCTTAAAGGAAGATGTTTTATGAATGAACTTTTTTTAAAAAACACTCAAGCATTATTTGAAAAAT
>NZ_JANQDB010000032.1:0-2242 GCF_024723675.1 Campylobacter sp. 1569 | reverse complement strand
AATATGCTATTAGCACTAATAGTTTCCTTTGAAGATTTAATTTGAGAATATTGTTCGGAAATTAAACGATCTTTTTCTAAAAAAAAACTTTTTTTTATATTATCAATAAAAGGATCCAATGCACTCAAATCGGTAGACTCTCGGCAAATAAAAAAATCATAATACAATCTATATTTTATTGGGATAACAAAATATTCATCTGCTTTTCTAGAAGGAATTTCATTACAATCAAAGTTATTAATCCAACATAAATCTCCCTCATTAATAAACCTAGGATCTAAAAAATTTAAATGGATAAAAATATTTATTACACTAAAAGTAATTTTTTGAGGTATGCCCAATTTATCCGAATGAAAAGTTATATAATTATCAATATAATCACTAATTTTAAATGGATTTAAAAATAAAATATCTGGTCTAGTGTACATGATATAATCATATTTTATGTTGTTTATACTCTCATATGATTTTCTCAGATCAGAAACAGCTTTAACACTTAAAAACATACCATGTCCATCTTTTGGATTATACGTTTCAACTTTAACTTGTTTTAATGAATATATATTTTTTATATCAAGTATGTCTTTAGAGGTTACATCTTTTTCAAATAAAGATAAATATACTTTTTCAGAATGTCTTGAGTGTTGAGTTTGATATTTATCCCATGTATGCATAAAGATATCGATCTCCCAACCATCTAAAGCATTAACATGTACAATATTTGAAAGAAAATACTTATATGTTTTTTCATATGTTCTTAAATGACCAAAAAAACATATAGCTAATCTACCTTTACTGTTATTCATAAAATAACCTCCTCGATAAATTGAAACACTTCTTTTTGTAATAAATAAGGATTAAAACTTAAAGCGGTTTGAAAAATATATAATCTATTTTTTATCTCTGACTCTTGAATTTTGTAGTCTTGTAACAAAATATTATAGTTTTTTTCAAAACTAACAATATCATTAGAAACAGCACTAGTTTGCAATTTCAAATATGTAAATCTATGCATAAATTTTTCATCACATTCAAACAAATCTAAAATTTTCAAAACTTTATTGTATTGCTTTGCTAATACATAATTTCTCAATAGCTCAATTCGCATAGTTTTCGTCTTTATATTTTTAATATCTCTAATTTGTTTTTCTATCAATATAAGTTCTTGCTCCATACTTTGCTCATCACTATTTCTCAAACAGTATAAAAAATTCTCACAGATATCTTCCGATATATTTTGAAAGTTACTTAAAATATACTTCCACCTTTTAAAAGCCAATCCATAATAGAAACTATTTTGAGCATCCAATGCTTTTTTGACCAAATATTCAAAAGAGTGTTGTTTATCTATACAAGATAATTTAAGTATTTCCTTATAAATTCTATTACAATTATTTTGATCTTTAAATTTAAAGGTGTTTTTTATATTATTTACATACTCAACTTTATTCAAAACACAATTATTTTTAAACAATTCTTCAAGCTCATAAAATAAATCTTCTTCTGTCTTTACAACAGGACCAAAACCATCTACTTCGTAATCAAACCAACCTTTTTTATAACTATGATTATTAAAAAAATATTCTTGATCAAATTGATAGTAAATTACAGGTTTTCCAAGATAAGCAATTTCAAAAGCAGCTGAAGTATAATCAGTTATCATTAAATCACAGTTTTGAAATTTTTTTTGAAATGATTCATTATTTTTTCTATATGACACATTAATAAAATCAGGAAAATTACATTTATTTAAAATATCCTTCATGTTAAAATGTGGAACAAAATCTATTTGATATCCATAATAATTAACTAGCTCTTTTAAATAAGGATTATTAAGAAAAGAAAACCATTTTTTATAATATTCACTTTCAAAAAATATAGCTTTCAAGTTTCTATCAAAAGTTTCACCTTTGTCTTCTACTAAATACAATCTCCAAGTAGGCATTATCAAAATTTTCTTTGTATTTACTTTGTTACCTTTTAATAATGCATCATGTCTAGGTTGTCCTGTTAATACAACTTCTTTTGATGATAATTCATATTGATTATAATTCTCTATCAAGGACTTATATTCTCTATAACAAGAAGATGATCTCAAATTAATTTTTAACTTATTGAAATAATTTGAGATATTTACAGCATCAACCCCATGTCCTAAAAATAAGAATTTTTGTCCTAGTGCTAATCTTATACCAAAAGAACCAGGAGTATGCGAGGAAATAAAAAAACAAATCTTTTTCAT
>NZ_JANQDB010000031.1:0-2281 GCF_024723675.1 Campylobacter sp. 1569 | reverse complement strand
TGAAAGATTTCTTGCCAAATTTATTACCACCTCGGGCTTTAAGTCTTTCATACATTTGTGGTGTTTTAAAGGGCAGACCTTTTGCATACAAGGCATACAAGCTAAATTTAAATGTGCTATTTTAGCATTTTCTTGCCAAGGTGAGGTTTGGCTAAATTTAGTAGAGCCAAAAACAGCCACCGTTTTTACCCCATAAGCTGCACCTATATGCATAGGACCACTATCATTTGTGATTAGTAAATCAAGCATAGAAATATTTTTACATAAAGTATAAATGTTAGTTTTACCGCAAAGATTTTTTGCTTTTATGTCTTCTTTTAGAAGAAATTGTTCAATTTCATCACAAATTTCACTCTCACTTTCCACTCCAAAGATTAAAATTTGATGTGTTGAACTAAATTCTTTTGCTACCCTTGCAAAATAGCTCGCTTCCCATCTTTTCGCACTTCCAAAATGTGCACCTGGGTTTATACCTAAAATTTTTTGAGTTGATTTTGCTTTTATAGGGAGTTTTAAAACATTTGAAGTGGCTTTAAAATTCAAAGCTTTTTCTATGAAATTTAAGTATTTTAAGACTTGGTGTTCTTCTTTTAGAATATTTTTATCAAAATAAAATCTTTTTTTTGCTTTGATTAGATTTAAAATGATCTTGCTTGAAAATGCTGAGCGAAATGAAAAAGCTAGATCAAATTTACCAAGATTTTTTCTAACTTGTAAAATTTGCTTATATCTTTGCTTTTTATTTTCTACTAAAATTTGAGCATTTTCAAAGCGTTTAAAAAGCTCTGTACTCACAAAAGAACCATAAAAAACAAATTTAGCTTGGGGATATTTTTCTTTTATAGCATAAATAGCCGCACTAGCCATTACTGTATCGCCAAGCCAAGTAGGAAGATTGATAAAAATATTCATAAGACTCCAATTGTTAATTCTGCTTTATTTGATCGTATAAAGGCTTTAAATCTAATATTTCAATTTTATCTTCAATCGTTTTTAAATATTTATCGATATTTTGATAATTTACAATATGGGTCTGATTTTTTATAGCGTTAAGTTGAATTGAATTCATATCAATATTATAGTGATTTAAATCTTTATAATTTGCAATATCATCTGCATAATCTAAATCATCAAATCCATATATTTTAGCATTTTCATAAGGTCTAATCTGTAAAGCAATATGTTTTATTAACTTTGACCACTTATTGTAATATTGATTTTCAGCTTGTATCATTCTATGATAAATTCTACTATATGTTGGCAAAATTAAAGAAAATTTAATATTTGGATATTTTTCAATATAACTAATTAAATAAAGCTGAATATGCTGTTTTAAATCATCAAAATTATCATAAGATACCCTATGTTTATATCTTCCTTCATACAAATCAACAATACTTACAATATCCTTGCGAACACCTTCTTCTATATTTTTAATCCAATTTTTAATCCCTCCAAATTGCTTTTGCGCAATCGGACTTTTAATCCACTTTGGTAAATTTTCCAACTCAGTATCACTTCCAACACATTTTTTACTACTAGAAAATTTCAATGCACATGAAATAAATTTTTTATTGAGATAAAATTTTAAATCATTATAGTAATTATCATCATATAAAAAATCAAAATTTCTAGTATCATGATTTTTTATATTCATAATAGCAAATTCATCCAAAGAAATTATCAAATGCTTGATATCTCTTTTTTTTAAAGCATAATCTAAAATAATTTTTCTTTGATTAAAAGTACTTCCACCTATTGATAAATTAATAAATTGTCCCCCAAGTTTAGAAGATGCTTCTGCAGACGAAGTATTTTGGAGCATTGAACTACCTATGATTAAAGAATCAAAATTACTATGATCAATTATTCCTCTAGCACTAATAATTACATCATTGTAATATGTTTTTTTTCTAAACCAAGGTTCATGATAAAGCTGCAATGGATCATACACATAAAGTAAACTTCCCAAAAACAACATAAAAGGCAAGGGTATTAATAAAGAATAAATTACAAATTTTTTATATGATTTAAACATTTTTATCCTTAGAAATTAAAATAAATAAATTCAGTATAAGGAACTACTCCTAAAGTTATCAAAGCTATATATAAAAAAAGCATGACTAATAAAGAATTTATATAACTAGCTTTAAAATTTTCAAGTTTTTCAATACTATTTTTAAACCCAATACATAAAATCATACAAACGATGATGTAAATTAAAGTTTCATTACTACCACTAATTTGCGCTAAAGATTCTTTCATTCTATGCCATTTTATA
>NZ_JANQDB010000030.1:0-2337 GCF_024723675.1 Campylobacter sp. 1569 | reverse complement strand
TTAGATAATAAGCCAAGATATGTGGGATTATTTGGTAAAGTAGATGGTGCTAATTTTGCAAATATAAATGTAGATTATAAAAATGGTGGGATAAATGCAAGTAACGAATATGTAGGTGGTTTTGCTGGATATATAGATGGATTTGTAGATGGGATTTCTATTAAAAACATCAAATATATAAACAATAATGCAGATATAACTTTAGATTCTGGATACATGACTTATTATGGTACAGGTGGGTTTGCTGGAGATGCTAATGGGATGTTTAGAAATATATATTTAGATAATATACAAAACATTACAGTAAGGGCAAATTTAACAGATAATTCTAAAATTCCAGAAGAAGGATATGATTATAGAACTATGTTAAATTATGGCGTAGGTGGATTTGCTGGTACGACTTTTGGTATATTCGAAAATATACATATAAAAAATTCTGGAAATTTGGAATTAAACTATAAAACCAATCCTGGAAATAGATATCCAACTTATGGTATAGGAGTGGGAGGATTTACTGGAAATGCTACAGGTGGAATATACAATGGTATATTATTGCAAAATATCAAAACTATCAAGGCAAATCATCTTAATACACCCAATATAGGTATATTCCAAACTTTTGCAGGTGGGTTTGCTGGAAGAACTAGCAGTGGTTCTTATAAAAATATCAGTATAAATGAAATTGGAAAAATAGAAAGCGTATCTAATCGTACTAATAGCACCGGTGGGTTTGTAGGATGGATTGACGGAGGCAATTATAATGCTATATTTGTAAACGATATAAGAGAAATCAATAGTATTTCAGATGATAAAATTGCAAGTTATGATTTGCATACTACAGGTGGATTTGCTGGAGCTATTAATACTGGAGTATTTTGCAATATTAAAATAGATAAAATTAGAGATTTGCATACTACAGTATGGGGTAGATATTCTTATGCTGGAGGATTTGCTGGGATTATAGGATCAACATGGAACTCTAATATAGCTGAACCCTATCTTAAAGATATAGCTATAGATAATATAAACTCAATAAAAACAAGCACTAAATATGATTTCAGTTCAACACAAAGTGGTGGTTTTGCTGGATATATTAATAGCGGTAAATTCTATAATATTTCGGTAAAAAATATAGATGAAGTTATCGCAGAAGGTTTAAGAGGTACTATAGTTGCAGGTGGATTTGCAGGAAGTGTCTTAAAAGGTGGGTTTAGCGATATATTGATACATGATATAAAAGAAATTGGCGCTAGTTTAGCAGGTAACTACAATACTTTTATGGTTGGCGCAGGTGGATTTACAGGTAGCATACAAAGTGGGGAATTTGATAAAATTTCTATAAAAGGAATAGCAAAAATTACTTCCAAAGAATATGCAGGTGGATTTGCTGGAGATATTAAAGGTGGAAAATTTAGCAATATATCTATAAATAATATAGTTGATATTATAAGCAGTGCTGAAAGAGATTCTTATTCTTATGCATATGCGGGTGGATTTACTGGAAGTATATCTAGCTATATTTCACCTGAATTTTCATCTATAACACTAAACAATATAGATAATATTATAGCAACTAGCGTTGGAAACTATGGAGGTTCATACGTTGGAGGGTTTGCTGGAGATATTAACAGTGGAAAATTTAGCAATATATCTTTAAATCATATTCAAAATATTAAAAGCTCATATACTCCACTTGAAGATGAGAGTAAGGAAGATATAAAAAAAGTTTACGCTGGAGGGTTTGCTGGACAAATTTCTTCTGGAATTCTTGAAAATATATCTATATATGATATAAAAAATATTCATGCTATTAATAACGCTCAACACCATGGAATTGTTCTTAAAAGTGGATCTTATGCAGGTGGATTTGCTGGAGATATGTATACCACTAGTAAATTTAATAATATTTATATGTATTTTACTCCAAACTCTATTATTAAATCAGAAAGTAAGCTTAATGAAAGCTATGCTGGTAAATTTGCAGGTGTAACCACTATGAGTGGTGATGGAAATCTAGATATTTCCAATATTCACATTTATCATCACAAAAAAGACTTAACTAATGCAACAGCTGATCAAAAATATTGGGGCAATGAAATCCAACTCCATCCTTATGATGATAATAGCCAAGGTTATATAGACTTTAAAACAGCAGCTTTGGTAGCTTTAAATGGCTTAAAGGAAATAGATTGTGGTACTGGTAAGAAATGTTTAGTTTTTACAAGTGATTTTAAAGTTGATAACCCAAATATCACTTCTCCTGACATACCAGATTTTAATGCCAAACAACCAGAACCTTCAATTCCTAACATAGAAGATATTATTAACGAACAAGCC
>NZ_JANQDB010000029.1:0-2372 GCF_024723675.1 Campylobacter sp. 1569 | reverse complement strand
TGAGCTCACTTGGCTCTTGATCATACTCCCAAATTTCTTCAAAAATACAAGCAGTATCTATAAATTTACCTTTGTTTTTTAAAAGCAAAGATAAAAGCTTTAATTCTTTTAAAGGCAAAGTCAAAGGCTTATCATCTTGGTATAAAGTTTGCGAAACAAAAGCAAATTTAAAACCATTTCCCAAGTCTTCATAATCTTCATTTTTATGAGCAAAAGAACGCTTTAAAATAGCATTAATTCTTATTTTTAACTCCTGCAACTCAAAAGGTTTTTTAATATAATCATCACAACCGCTTTCAAAACCTTTTTGTAAATCCATAGTAGTATTTAATGAAGTCATAAAAATAGCTGGCGTGTATTTACCTGCCTCTCTTAAATTTTTTAGCACACTAAAACCATCACCTTGTGGAACTTTTACATCTAAAATCCATAAATCAAAATTTTTCTCATAGGCTTTATCTTGCGCATCTTGAGCATTGTCTACTAAAACTACTTCAAAGCCTTCTTCTTCTAAAAACTCACTAACAATTTCCCCTAAATTAATATCATCTTCTAGTAAAAGAATTTGTGTAGCCATTTTTATCCTTTATCTTGCTTTAAAGCATTATATTTTTTTTATGTAAATTGAATGTGAATTTAGCAGAGTTAAAGCCAAATATTTATAAAATATTAACTGTTTTATATTTGTACTTTAGGATTTGTTATGCTACCTGAATGGGATAAAAAATATAGTATCAATAATACAAAAATTGATGCTCAACACCAAAAACTTTTTGAACTTGCTGCAAAAGTAGAAAAAATTTCAGATAGACCAATTTATCAAGTAGAACTTAAAAAACTTATAGCTGAATTTTTTAACTATATAAAAATCCATTTCCAAGATGAAGAAAACTACATGGCTGAAATCAACTACCCTTATTTAAACCAACATAAGCTCATGCATAAACAAATCACAAAATCTATGATAAAACTTATACAAAGCATAAAAAGCACGAATGATTTAAAAGAAAAACTATACATAGTAGTCAATTCATGGCTTATAGAACATATTATACAACATGATATGATGATAGAACACTGGAGACAAAATACACAAGTAAAAAATTCTTCAGATACTTTCGAAGAAGAAAAGCCAAAACCAAAGAAGTTTTTATATCAATGTCAATGCGAAGGGAAAACCCATAAAGTTCCTTATGACATTCATTTGAAAATGCAATATTCTAAAGTGCAATTTAAATGCAAAGAATGCTCCGCTAACCTAGTTTTATGTAAAGAAAAAACAGAAATTTAATAAAAATTAATCATAATTTAAAATATTGTAAATTATAATGCCTGCAAAACTCTGCCAAATATAAACAGGGGGTTGATATGCTACCAAAATGGTGTGATAAATACAGTATTCACAATGATGAAATCGATAAGCAACACAAAAAACTTTTTGAACTTGCTGCTAATGTAGAAATGATTTCAGATAAACCCATTCACAAAGGTCAAATCAAATTTTTACTTGCAGATTTTTTTAACTATATGAAAGAACACTTTGCTGAAGAAGAAAAATACATGGAAAAAATAGGCTATCCTGAACTTGTTAACCATCAAAAAATTCACAAAAGCATTATTCAATCTATGATCGATTTAATTCAAAACATTAAAAGCACCAATGATCTCAAAGAAAAACTTAATATCATTGCATCAAAATGGTTACTAGAGCATATCTTAAGAGAAGATATGAAGATAGAAAAATGGCATCAAGCGCAATTAAATAAAAAAAATAATGAAACAAACTCAGAAGATTTGCAAGAATTTTATGAGTATGTTTGCTCATGTGCTGACAAAATTCACAAAGTACCTTGTGAAATTCATCAAAAAATACAAACAACCAATGCAAGTTATAAATGCAAAACTTGCCAAGAAGCAATAAGACTAAAATAAAGGCTAGACAATGAATAAAAAATATACTTTAACTCTTTCAGAAGAACTTTACGAGCGCTTAAATAAAACTGCAAAATTTTCTAAAAAGAAAAAAGCTGAAATTTTACGCAATGCTTTAGAAAATTATCTTGATGAAATGGAGGACTTTGCTCCAGCTATAGAAGCTTTGGAGGATCTAAAAGACGGGAATAGTAAAAAGCTAGATAGTATTATCAAAAAATTAAAATGCTAATCTTCTTAGTTTCCAAACATTAACTATCAAAGAGCATAATTACATTTGTAAAAGCAAACATTCATAGATAACTCCTTAGTTTTTAAAGATCTAGTTTCAAACTAGATCTTTAAAGATATGTCTATAACTACTTATATTAATACTATATAATCTAATATATTTTTATATTGTTTTTATTTACTTTAAGAATTCTTATATAAAACTATGC
>NZ_JANQDB010000028.1:0-2774 GCF_024723675.1 Campylobacter sp. 1569 | reverse complement strand
TTATAGACTTAAATAATAGTTGTTTATTTTTGACTTTTTAATAAATTATTATATTATTCTACATTAAATTTAAGGACTACTCTATGAATATTTTTAAAATTCTACACTCTAAAGAATTTATTTTTGCAAAGGAATGCTATAAAACATGCAATAGCTACTGCTGTAAAAATCCCTATTTTAAATTTTTGTCTTTTGCTAAAAATGACAACATAATTTTACCTATGTTAGAAGCTGAATTTTTAACATTAAACAGCCAAATACAATTTAAAAATACAAAACACATAACTTTTATATTAAAAAACAATAAAAAAATAAAATTATATTTTGTTGAATGTGATTTCAAAGGTTTATGTTCACCTCACAATCTAAGACCGCTAATATGCAAACTATATCCTTATTTTCCTATAATAGATAATGATGGTAATTTTATTAGAGCCAGAGAATCAACAATGTATGATTTATTCTATAAAGACGAAAAAAATCATCCATGCACTTTAATACAAACAAATAAAAAAGATATAATCAATCAACTTAAAATAACTACAGAAGAAATAAGGAAAGTTCCTATAATGATTTTTATTTTTAAATCTCTTCAATACATAGATGAAGCTTTACAAAAATATTTTGAAAACATATTTAACAAAAAAATATTTATAGATACATTAGACAGGGGGGGGGTAATAGAATTTTTCAAGCATTATGAGAAAAATTCCTTTACTATGCAAGCTTTTAAGAATCAAGAATTTATCGAAAATATAATTTCTTTGTATAATACATTAGAACAAAAACACGGTGAGGAATTTACACAATATTTTTTTGAATAAGGTGGCTAAAACTATGGATTTAACTTTACTTCCTTATATGATTATAGGGATTTTTTCAGGTATGGCTTCGGGGGTTTTTGGCATAGGCGGTGGTATGATTATCGTTCCTTTTATGCTTACTTTAGGGCTTAGCTCTCACCATGCTGTTGCAATTTCTGTTGTACAAATGATTTTTGCTTCTATTTTTGGCTCCTATTTAAACTATAAAAAGAAAAATTTAATCTTAAAAGATGGACTTATCATAGGCTTTGGAGGCTTTTTAGGTGCGATGTTTAGTGGGCTTTTACTCTCATATTTTTCGGATATAATCCTAACAAGTATTTTTTTATGCGTGAGTATTGTATTTTTTTTAAAATTTGCTTTTAATCAAAAAAGTACCATTGGAAACATTAGTCACTCTAATATCTTAAAAAATTCTATTTTGCTAATTTGCGGTG
This sequence comes from Campylobacter sp. 1569, assembly GCF_024723675.1. Taxonomy (NCBI): domain Bacteria; kingdom Pseudomonadati; phylum Campylobacterota; class Epsilonproteobacteria; order Campylobacterales; family Campylobacteraceae; genus Campylobacter; species Campylobacter sp. 1569. The sequence goes on along the minus strand of NZ_JANQDB010000028.1, from coordinate 1,513 downwards.
TATTTACAGGAATTTTTGCTATATCTTTAGGGATTGGTGGTGGGCTTTTAATTACCCCTATTCTAGCTTATTTTTTAGGCTATGATACTAAAAAAGTAGTGCCACTTAGTTTATTTTTTGTAATATTTGCTTCCATTTCAGGGATTAGTTCTTTTGTATATAATGACATCATTGATAAAGAAGTTTTACAAAATGGAAGCTTGGTGGGACTTAGCTCTATGCTAGGAGTTTATCTTGGTATAAAAATCATGGAAAAAATCAACCTCAAATCCCACCGTATAGCACTTTTAGGCATCTACACTCTTTCTATAACCATGACTATCATAAGTTTAATTAAAAAATTAAATTTATTTTAATCTATCGGCAAATTTTTGCCTATTAGAAGTATAGACAAAGCTTAAAACCTCTGCCACTGCTTTAAAAAGCTCCGGCGGGATAAGATCATTTACCTCACAAGCTTTATAAAGCTCTCTAGCTAAAGGAGGATTTTCATAAATCATAACATTGTATTCATATGCCATATCTTTAATACGCAAAGCTAAAAAATCCACTCCTTTAGCCAAAACCTTAGGCGCAGCTTCTTTAGAACTATCATAACGTAAAGCAACCGCATAGTGAGTAGGGTTAGTAATTACAACATCAGCACTAGCAACATCTTGCACCATTCTGCGTCTTGCTGCTTCCATTTGTAAACGACGAATTCTTCCTTTTACTAAAGGATCTCCTTCGCTTTGCTTGTATTCATCTTTGATTTCTTGTTTGCTCATGCGTAAGTTTTTAAAGTATTGATACCTTACTAAAAGTACATCCAAAAGCCCAATAATCAAAAAAGCTATAATCACAATAGCAGCAAGGATAATAGCCTTATCTCTAAGCCATAAAAGTTGTGGATAAATCGTATAAAGCTCTACCCTAGGAAGCTCTTTCATAAATTGCAATAAAAAAATAAAAGCTATACCAAAAACAACCCCAACTTTAAGAGTAATTTTCAAAGCCTCAATGATTTTTTTCAAAGAAAAAAGATTTTTAAGCCCATTAATAGGATTAATTTTATTAAAATTTGGAGTAATAGGCTTAGTAGTAAAAATAAAACCAAATTGCATTAAATTACCAAGTACACCTGCAACCATAATTATTAGAGTAATAGGTAAAACCATAATAAACATTTCTATCATGGTTTTTATAATAATTTTTTGTAAGATTTTTAAATCAAGTTCTATACCTATAAAACTTTGATAAAACCTATACAAACCGCTAATTCTCTCCCCTATAAAAGGCAACATAAACAACACCACAACCACAGCTATAACAAGTACAGCCACAGCAGATGCATCTTGGCTTTTTGGGACATTACCCTCTTTGCGCGCATCTTCTATTTTCTTGGACGTGGGTTCTTCTGTTTTTTCTTGATCATCAGCAGCCATAAAAAACCTTTAAAAATTTAAAGTAAAATTATAGCATTTAAATCCAAGTATAAACAAATTTGAAACTTGGATTTATTCTCATTCAATTC
>NZ_JANQDB010000027.1:0-3248 GCF_024723675.1 Campylobacter sp. 1569 | reverse complement strand
TATTTATCTTTAAGCAAAAATTTATAAATAAAATATTAACATTCTGCGTTTGTTAATGAAATATTAGTATTAGTAATTACTATTAGTTTCATTACACCACACGAGCAATAAATCAATAGCATACAATAAAAATATTTTTTGAAAGGACTTTTTCAATGAATAAAAATTTATCTAAAAAGTACCTCACGGGGGGGGGGGATACGATAATTTTCGTTTTAGCTTAAATGCTTTAAACTCTTTAAAACACTATAAAAACTCCAATCTTTTAAAACTTTCTTTATTTACTATTTTTTCACTAAGTTCTTTAGAAGCTACCACCCAGGCAAATTATGATAAAACTTCTAATGCTTATGTAATTAAAAAACACCATTATGAAAATAATGATGTATATGATTATAATCTTGATACTTATAAACTCTTAAGTGGTAAAAACTTTTATGGTCAAATGGCTAGCAATAAAAATCTTTCAAATATCACTTTAATCTATGATAATCCTAAAGATAAAGCTCATGCAAAAATGAATGATTTATACTTTAAGCAAGACATACTTACTCCAAGTATTAAAGAAGATATTTTTGTAGTTAATGGCTTTCATAGTTCTAACTCAGCTAATACTACCCTAAATCAAATCAGTTATATACCTTTTTTAGTTTCTGCTTATACTTTTAATGCTAAAGCTAATAATAATACCTTAGTATTAAAAGCAGGGGAATTATCTTCAGTATATTATTTAAAACCTACCGATAAAGAAGTAATTAATCCTAAAGCTAGTGGCTTAGATAATAAATATAATTTTTTAATCACTCCAGCCATAGCTAGAAAAGGTGAAGTAAGTAATAATACTTTAAATTTCTTAAAAGATGCCTATGTAAATATGGGTGTTGAAAACACCTATACCTTACCTTTAAATGGTGCTCCTTATATCTTAGGTGCTTTTGGCGTGGATGCTAATGCTAATAATAATACAGTTATATTAAATAAAGGCGTAAAGATAGACTTTCATACTACCCCTTATAGACAAAGTGCATTAGGAGGTAATATCTTTGATGAGAGAATGACTCATGTAACAGGAGCCATTACCTATAATGCTAATGCTAAAAATAATAAAGTTATTATAGATGGAGCTTCTTTATTAGTCCATGGTCCAAGTGGAGCATATTCAACATCAGCTGCTACTCACTTAGGAGGGGCTTTTGTGGATGTTAATAATAATCAAAGCTATGAAGTAAGTAATAATAGTGTATTAATCAATGATTTAAAACTAGATTTAAGAGTAGATACTAAAAATACTCCATTAGCCTATAATGCTGTATTAGTAGGAGAAATCTATGGGGGTAAAATCATACAAGGTAATGCTTATAAAAACACCATAGATATAAAAGATTTACAAACCTTATTAGCATTAAATACCAATATAGAAGTAAAAGCTCTTTTAGACTTTTATGCAGGTATAACTAATAATGGTATAGCTAATGATAATAGTATTAGCATTAATCTTAAAAAGCCATTTGAAATTAATTCTAATTTTACAGGTAAAAATGAGTTTAATCTTTATGGTGGGGTAGCTACTAAAGGAGCTAATAATAATAGCATTCATATTAATGGGGATTTAACCCAAGGTATTACTGTTGAAAACCATCAAGATAAAATTCAAATCACAGCAGCACAAACTCTAAGTTCTAAAGCAAATAATAATAGCATTGTTATTAAAAACTCAAACATAGCTATGCCTTTATATTTATATGGGGTAAGTAAAGCAAGTATAGATAATAAAGATTATTATGCAAGTAGTGCTAATGCTAATAGTATAGTTTTAGATAATGTAAAATCGGGTAGAAATCTCACTACTATTATAGAAGCTGATAATTTAGAAAAAAACACTATAAAATATAATATGGTGCAATCTTTATCGAATGCTTCTAATATAGATAAAGGTTCTAAAATCATTTTAAGAGCGAATGAAAATGCTAATGATAATACTTTAAATATTAAAGATTATTCAAGTGCAGCTAGTTCTAATGTTTATGTTATTAATGCTAAAAATGAAAGTGCTAATAATACTTTTATCTTTGATAATTTAGCCCTAGGTACAGCTTCTGATAAAAGAGAAGGAGAAGTAGTAATTAGTGCAGGTATAGCTAAGAATACTCATGATAATTATACTCATATAAATAATTTAAATATAGATGAGTATAAAAACAACAAAGCTATATTTATAAGTGCTTCTGGTGTATATAGTGAGAATGATAAAAGCTATAATAATACCTTATATCTAAGTGGCAATACTAATATTTTTAATAATACTCATATAGATGTATTAGCAGGTAGCTTTTTACAAACTAAAGAAGATAATAACTTTGTATCAAAAGCTCTAATGCATAAAAGTGGCACTAATAATCATTTAGTATTAAATACAAATATAAAAGCAAATACTATCAATAACTTTGATCATTATAGCTTTATCTTAAAAGATGATACTAAAGCTTATTTAAGTGCTAAAGAAGCTATTCATCTTTCTAAAGATAGTTCTATTAATGTATATACAAACAATAATGTAAAAAATAAAAGCATTATTTTAATGCAAAGTGAAAAAGGCTTTGTAGATGCAAACAATAAACAACTAAATCAAAAAGACTTACAAAGCTTATTAGAAACTATCACTAAAAATAATCAAAGCTTACATAAAAACATCAAAGCAAAAGTTCAAAAAGCTAAATACACTTTAAGTGCAAGTAAAGATGCAAAAAGCATAGTAGTGAATTTAAACTAAAGTAATATACCAAAAAGGATTAATTATGAAAAAGTTAGCAAATCACATCATACTCTCAGGCATAACTGTATCAATGTTATTTTCACCTATGGTGGCAGCAGATAAACCACTTAATCCAAATCACTTACCTAGTGGAGGTAAATTTACTCATGGGACTAGTGGAAGTATATCTGGCCCATACTTTGATAAAAATACTGGTAGAAATACTATAGATGTTACAGGTAAAACACAAGGTGGAAACCATGTCATACAATGGGGTGGTGGCTTTAATATAGGTAAAGATGCACAAGTTAATTTTGGAAAAGGACAAAGTGGTCAAAACTACCTAAACATTGCTCATGGAACAGATAAATCTACCATAGAAGGTGTATTAAATGCAAGTGGTAATAATGTCTTTTTAATTAATCCTAATGGGGTAATTATTACTAAAACAGGAACTATCAATGCTAATCGCTTTGTGGCTTCGACTTCGTCGATG
>NZ_JANQDB010000026.1:0-5441 GCF_024723675.1 Campylobacter sp. 1569 | reverse complement strand
AAATACTTGCTCTAAAATAGAAAAAGATGCTCCTCAACATCATACTAGAATTCGTGGTGATGGATTAAGTGTTAGCTTGCTTGAATACACCCAAGAAAAAACACAAAGTTTCTTTGAACTCAATAATAATGGAAAAGGTGTAAAAGACCTATTTGTCCCTTTTGGTGCTTATAAAACTCCAAAACCACACGAATTTGATGAACCTGAATGGTATAATAACAAGCCTAAACAAGTATATATGAACGGATTAAATATTTTCAACTTTGCTACACAAAAAGAACCTGAAGCTTTTGAGTCTATATTAGAATACGCAAAGTGTAAAAAAGAGGATCTAGACTATATTTTCCTACATCAAGCAAATAAAGGAATGATAGATCTAATCATAAATAGATTAAAACTAAACCCGAGCAAAACACCAAATAATATCATCAGCCTTTATGCAAATCTAAGCCTAGCTTCTATACCAGCTACCATTTGCGATACCTTAAACACCATTGCAAACCCTTTAAGTAAAAAGCTTAAAATAGAATTAGGTGGTTTTGGAGCTGGACTTGGCTGGGCAAATGCTATATTAGAGCTAGATCAAAACTTTTGGTGCAAACAAACTCAAATTTATAAGAAAGGATAAAAAAATGACAAAAGAAAAATTTTTAGAACACTTAGAGGATGCTTTACAGCTTGATTATAAATTATCAATAGATGCAAATCTTGAAGATATTGAAGAATATGATAGTTTAGGATTAATCTCTGTTATAGCCTTATACAACCATCTTTTTAATGTCAATATACCAGGTAAAACACTAAGAGAGTGTAAAAATATAAATGATCTTATCACTCTAATACCTAGCGAACATTTAGAGTCTTGATATGATTTTTAAAGAAAATCTATTTAAAGATAAAAGCTATGTCATTACCGGAGCTAGTAGTGGCATGGGAGCTCATGCTGCTTTAATGCTAAATGAGCTTGGTGCCAAAATCATTGCCATAGGTAGAGATGAAAATAAGCTTTTAGCTCAAAAAGAACAAGCCAAAAACCCTGATGATTTTATCACAATCTCAAAAGATTTATCAAATTTTGAAAATCTAGACAAATGGACTTTAGAACTTGCTAAAGAACACGGGGGATTTAATGGTTGCTTATTAAGTGCTGGAGCAGTAAATACCATGCCTTTAAGTGCTCCCAATTTTGCTAATTTCGGAGTCAAACTATTTAATATTAATTACTTTGGAAATTTGCAAATTCTAAAGGGCCTAAGCGACAAAAGAGCTAAAAGCAAAGATGGTTCTAGTTTTGTTTGGGTAAGCTCTGCTGCTTTTATACAACCTGGAGCTGGACTTGGAAACTACGCAGCTAGTAAAGGAGCTGTTGTCTCTGCTATAAAATCCTTTGCTTTAGAATTTGCCCCAAAATATAGAATCAATGCTATATGCCCTGGTCTTGTTTTAACCCCAATGATTGATGTTTCTGATACAGCAACAGGAAAAGATTATGTTGCTATTGCAAATTCAAGATATCCTTTAGGTGTTGGGACAATGGATGATACCTCAAATCTTATTTGTTTTTTACTTAGCGATGCATCAAGATGGTTTACTGGACAAGAATTTATTATCAATGGTGGAGGAACTTTAAAATTTTAATACTATGAAAAATCTTTGTATTATCCCAGCGCGTGGTGGTTCTAAACGTATTCCTAGAAAAAATATCATTGATTTTCTAGGAAAACCTTTGATTGCTTATAGCATAGAAAGTGCTTTAAATTCGGGTATTTTTGATGATGTGATCATTTCAAGCGATGATGATGAGATCATTGAAGTAGCTTTAAAATACGGAGCCAAAGCTCCTTTTGTACGTAAAAAAGAACTAAGTGATGATTATGCAAGCTCAACCGCTGTAATCCAAAATGCCATCACCACCCTAGAAGAGCAAGGTAAGAACTATAAAAATGTGTGCTGTTTATACGCTACTGCACCACTTATAGATGAGTTTATTTTACAAGAAGCTTTTGAGCAATTTAGTCAGGAAGAATGTAAATTTTTATTTTCAGCTTGTGAGTTTGAATACCCTATACAAAGAGGTTTTTACCTTGATGAACAAAATAAAGTTTATATGTTTGATGAATCAAACTATAACAAACGCTCACAAGATCTTACCAAAGCTTATCATGATGGTGGTGCATTTTACTTTGGCAAAAAAAAAGCGTGGCTAGAAGAAGATTTTATGTTTAAACCTCACTCTAAAGCTTTTTTACTTCCAAGGAATAAAATCTGTGATATTGATACCTTTGAAGACTTAGAATTTGCTAAAATACTATATCAGTTTCACAAAGGTAATAAATGTTTATAAATAAAATCAAAGGTTTTAAGTATCCTGATATGGAGCTTGTAAGATGGTTTTTTAAAAACAAGCTTGATACCTTAAAAAATGCAAAAGTCTTAGAATTTGCCTCTCATAATGGTAATAATCTTTCTTTATTTGCAAATTATGATTATGAGTGTATTGGCGTAGAACTTAGCAAACAAAATCATGAAAATGCTATTTATAATTTTAAAGAAATTATGCATTATCAAAAGGCAAATTTTTTCAATGAAAATATGCTTGATTTTGCTAAAAATCATCAAAATATAAATGCAGATGTATTTTTAATACCTAATGTAATTAATTACATTAGCAAAGATGAATTTAAAAATTTACTGCAAGATGCAAAACAAAATAACTTATATCAAACAAATAAATTAGGATATGCTTATTTTTTCTTAAGAGCAAGAAGCGTTAAAGATCATCGTTATGGACTTGGAGAAAGATTAAAAAACGATAGTTTTATTTTAAGCTATGATGAATTTAGTGGCGAGAAAAATTGTCTTTGCACAGCATACCAAGAACACGAACTTGTAGAAATTTTAAAAGAAAACTTAAATTTATATGATTTTGAAGTTATCACAAGTGAAAATATCAATATAAAAAATAAAGTTTATATCAAAGATAGCGATATAATCATCTATGGAAAAATCACTAAGGAGTGAAAATGTACTTAAGAGATTTAAAAGGCTTAAAATTTCCAGATTTAGCGGTAATTAAATTCTTTTTTAAACAAGGACTACATCAAAAAAGCAACCAAAAAGTTTTAGAATTTGCCTGTTCTAACGGCAATAATCTTTCTTTATTTGCAAATTATGATTATGAATGTATCGGGGTTGATTTAAACAAAGAAAATATCAACAACGCTAATTACAATTTCAAAGAAATAATCCAATGTAAAAACTATCAGTTTTTTCATGATAATATTTTAGAATTTCCTTTAAAAAATCCAAATCTTAATGCAGATATTTTTATGATTCCTAATGTGATTAACTATCTTTTGAAAGAAGATTTTTTAAAATTATTAAAAATTTCTAAAGAAAACTCTATGTATAAAGAAAATGCTTTGTTTTTTTTAAGAACAAGAAGTATAAAAGATTATAGATATGGTTATGGAGAAAAAATAGCTCATAATTGTTTTAAAATCACAAATGATAACACTACAGGAGAGCTTGGATGTATAAACACTCTCTACCAAGAATACGAACTTGTAGAAATTTTAAAAGAATATTTAAATTTATATGATTTTAAAGTACTTACTTATGAGAATACCAATATCATGGGAGAAGATGAAAGATTAGTTAATGATAGCGATATTGTAATTTATGGAAAAATTAAGTGAAAATAGCCATCATGCAGCCAACCTTCAACCCATGGCTTGGCTATATATATATGATACAAAGTGTTGATACTTTTGTCTTTTTAGATAATGTTCAGTTTGAACGCAGATCTTGGCAAAATAGAAACAAAATCAAATTACAAGATAAAACCTTTTTACTAGGACTAAACTTACAAAAAGCACCACAAAAAACATCGCTTCAAAATATTTTATTTGAAAAAGATGAAAAGTGGAAATTTAAATTTCTAAAAACCATTTACCATGCATATTCTAAAAGTGCTAATTTTGAAAAATATTACAGTGTCTTAAAAAAAGCTTTATTTAAACATACGCATTTGGTGCAATTTAATATGGAATTAATCAGAATTTACTGCGAGCATTTGAATATCAAAACACCTATTTTGCAAAGCTCTTCTTTAAACTTAAAAAATGAAAAAAAAGAAAAATTACTACTTGAAATTTGCCAAACACTAAAAGCTGATTATTATCTTTCTCCAGAAGGATCAAAAAATTATCTTGAGAAAGATACAGCAAAAGAAATTTTTAAAAATGCAAATATAAAAATTGAATATTTTGATTTTATCCATCCAACCTATACTCAATTAGGTACAAATTTTATAGCTTATTTGGGAATTTTAGACTTTTTATTTAACGAAAAAAATCCTTGTGTAAAATTTCAAGAATGTATCAAAATTAACGAGTATAATATATGAAAGTTCTTTTTAGAAGCGATAGTTCTAGCACTATAGGGCATGGACACATTAAAAGAGATCTTTTATTAGCCAAACAATACCATGATATATCTTTTGCTTGTTTACCACTAAAAGGCTCTTTAATAGATGAAATTCCTTATCCTGTATACGAACTAACAAGTGCTAGCATATATGAGCTAATCAATCTCATCAAAAAAGAAAAATTTGATCTTTTAATCATCGATCATTATGAGATCACTGCAGATGATGAAAAACTCATCAAACTAGAAACAGGAATTAAAATTCTCAGTTTTGATGATGAGATAAAAGAACATTTTTGCGATATTTTACTAAATGTCAATGCCTATGCTAAAGAAAGTGATTATGAAAATTTAGTACCAAAGTATTGTGAACTAAGATGTGGCTTTTCCTATGCTCTAATACGCGATGAGTTTTATGAAGAAAGTAAGATAAAAAGAGAAAAAATTTATGATTATTTTATTTGTATAGGGGGAAGTGATCCAAAAAATATTTCCTTTGATATAGCAAATAAACTAAATAAAAATAAAACCATCATCATAGCTACCACAAAAGCAAATTCACATCTAAACTCGCTTCAAAAATTAAGCCAAAAAAATCCTAATATACAAATTCTAATAGACTATTCTAATCTTGCTAGATTAATGAATGAAAGCAAAAAACTCATCATTAGTGCAAGTTCATTAGTCAACGAAGCTTTAATTTTAAAAGCAAATTTTAAAGCTATAGCTTATGCTAAAAATCAAGAAAAACTTGCAACATGGCTTGTTAAAAAAGGCTATGAAGTGGAGAGTTTTATATGATAGTTTTAAAAGATTTTATCCATTTAACTCAAGAAGAAATCGAGCTTGTTTTAAAATGGCGTAATGATGAAAATATTGCTAAATTTATGAAAACGCAAAATATCACTTTAAAAGAGCACTTAAGTTTTTTATCTAGTCTAAAAACGGATACAACTAAAAAATATTTTTTAGTTTATGATGATAAAAATATCATAGGAGTAATTGATTTTATC
>NZ_JANQDB010000025.1:0-5862 GCF_024723675.1 Campylobacter sp. 1569 | reverse complement strand
AATAAAACTTTAAGCTTTTATTGCTATAATTTCATTTCCTTTTTAAATAAAAGGGTTTTAAAAAGCTAAGACTTTTTGTCTTAATTTTTTAGTATTTGTTCTTTAAATTATTAATATTGTTAATCAAATCTTATAGTCAATCTTTGAAATCTAAATAAGTGATCGATTGAGCCAGAAAGATTTATTTTTAAATCTTAACAATCAACTTTTTCTTTGAAGAAAAAGATTAAACTTATCCAATTATTTTTTATGGAGAGTTTGATCCTGGCTCAGAGTGAACGCTGGCGGCGTGCCTAATACATGCAAGTCGAACGATGAAGCTTTTAGCTTGCTAGAAGTGGATTAGTGGCGCACGGGTGAGTAAGGTATAGTTAATCTGCCCTACACAAGAGGACAACAGTTGGAAACGACTGCTAATACTCTATACTCCTGCTTAACACAAGTTGAGTAGGGAAAGTTTTTTCGGTGTAGGATGAGACTATATAGTATCAGCTAGTTGGTGAGGTAATGGCTCACCAAGGCTATGACGCTTAACTGGTCTGAGAGGATGATCAGTCACACTGGAACTGAGACACGGTCCAGACTCCTACGGGAGGCAGCAGTAGGGAATATTGCGCAATGGGGGAAACCCTGACGCAGCAACGCCGCGTGGAGGATGACACTTTTCGGAGCGTAAACTCCTTTTCTTAGGGAAGAATTCTGACGGTACCTAAGGAATAAGCACCGGCTAACTCCGTGCCAGCAGCCGCGGTAATACGGAGGGTGCAAGCGTTACTCGGAATCACTGGGCGTAAAGGGCGCGTAGGCGGATTATCAAGTCTCTTGTGAAATCCAACGGCTTAACCGTTGAACTGCTTGGGAAACTGGTAGTCTAGAGTGAGGGAGAGGCAGATGGAATTGGTGGTGTAGGGGTAAAATCCGTAGATATCACCAAGAATACCCATTGCGAAGGCGATCTGCTGGAACTTAACTGACGCTAAGGCGCGAAAGCGTGGGGAGCAAACAGGATTAGATACCCTGGTAGTCCACGCCCTAAACGATGTACACTAGTTGTTGGGGTGCTAGTCATCTCAGTAATGCAGCTAACGCATTAAGTGTACCGCCTGGGGAGTACGGTCGCAAGATTAAAACTCAAAGGAATAGACGGGGACCCGCACAAGCGGTGGAGCATGTGGTTTAATTCGAAGATACGCGAAGAACCTTACCTGGGCTTGATATCCTAAGAACCTTTTAGAGATAAGAGGGTGCTAGCTTGCTAGAACTTAGAGACAGGTGCTGCACGGCTGTCGTCAGCTCGTGTCGTGAGATGTTGGGTTAAGTCCCGCAACGAGCGCAACCCACGTATTTAGTTGCTAACGGTTCGGCCGAGCACTCTAAATAGACTGCCTTCGTAAGGAGGAGGAAGGTGTGGACGACGTCAAGTCATCATGGCCCTTATGCCCAGGGCGACACACGTGCTACAATGGCATATACAATGAGACGCAATACCGCGAGGTGGAGCAAATCTATAAAATATGTCCCAGTTCGGATTGTTCTCTGCAACTCGAGAGCATGAAGCCGGAATCGCTAGTAATCGTAGATCAGCCATGCTACGGTGAATACGTTCCCGGGTCTTGTACTCACCGCCCGTCACACCATGGGAGTTGATTTCACTCGAAGCCGGAATACTAAACTAGTTACCGTCCACAGTGGAATCAGCGACTGGGGTGAAGTCGTAACAAGGTAACCGTAGGAGAACCTGCGGTTGGATCACCTCCTTTCTAGAGTACAAACTGATAAGTCTCACAACTATCAGTTCATATATAGACTCAATCATCCTTGTTTAGATTTCAAAGATTGATGAAAAGCTAATTTTGGGGAATTAGCTCAGCTGGGAGAGCGCCTGCTTTGCACGCAGGAGGTCAGCGGTTCGATCCCGCTATTCTCCACCATTTATTAAGGGCCTATAGCTCAGCTGGTTAGAGTGCACCCCTGATAAGGGTGAGGTCACAAGTTCAAGTCTTGTTAGGCCCACCATAAAAGATTTGTTTATCAATCATATAATAAAGTTTTAAAACTTAAAGCAAGTATATAGCTAACAATAAAGCAATAAGTAAAATAAAATAAAATAAAATACTTTATTGCTTATATTTTTAAATTATTTAAACTCTTTATATATACTTCCTTTAGGTTTTAAGACCTAAGCTAAATAAATAATAGAATATTTATATATTAGATTAGTTATTTAATGTTATTTGAATTATCATTGTTAAGAGTCACAAGCAAGTTTTAATAAAAACAATTTTACAGGACTTGTTAAAGGATAAAACCTAACTATCTTTTCTTTAGCTTTTAGTTAAAGACAAGTTTTAAACTCACAGCTTAGTTAGACTAGTATTTTTAGTTTTATTAAGTGTTTAAATGCTTTCCGTCTTAAGATAGTAAAGTCTTATCATAAAAACTTTAACAAGGAAGTGATGCGTTTTAGAATGAATTTAAAAGGTAAGCTATTAAGAGCGAATGGTGGATGCCTTGGCTGGTAAAGGCGATGAAGGACGTACTAGACTGCGATAAGCTACGGGGAGCTGTCAAGAAGCTTTGATCCGTAGATTTCCGAATGGGGCAACCCAGTATATAGAGATATATACTACCATAATGGAGCGAACGTAGGGAATTGAAACATCTTAGTACCTACAGGAAAAGAAATCAATAGAGATTGCGTCAGTAGCGGCGAGCGAAAGCGCAAGAGGGCAAACCCAGTGCTTGCACTGGGGGTTGTAGGACTGTAATGTGCAATAGGTGAGGTTAGTAGAACACTCTGGAAAGTGTAGCCATAGAGGGTGATAGTCCCGTATACGAAAACCAAACCTTAGCTAGCAGTATCCTGAGTAGGGCGGGACACGAGGAATCCTGTCTGAAGCTGGGTCGACCACGATCCAACCCTAAATACTACTACCAGACCGATAGTGCACAAGTACCGTGAGGGAAAGGTGAAAAGAACTGAGGTGATCAGAGTGAAATAGAACCTGAAACCATTTGCTTACAATCATTCAGAGCACTATGTAGCAATACAGTGTGATGGACTGCCTTTTGCATAATGAGCCTGCGAGTTGTGGTGTCTGGCAAGGTTAAGCACACGCGAAGCCGTAGCGAAAGCGAGTCTGAATAGGGCGCTTAAGTCAGATGCTGCAGACCCGAAACGAAGTGATCTATCCATGAGCAAGTTGAAGCTAGTGTAAGAACTAGTGGAGGACTGAACCGATAGGCGTTGAAAAGCCCCCGGATGACTTGTGGATAGGGGTGAAAGGCCAATCAAACTTCGTGATAGCTGGTTCTCTCCGAAATATATTTAGGTATAGCGTTGTGTCGTAGTATAAGGGGGTAGAGCACTGAATGGGCTAGGGCATACACCAATGTACCAAACCCTATCAAACTCCGAATACCTTATATGTAATCACAGCAGTCAGGCGGCGAGTGATAAAATCCGTCGTCAAGAGGGAAACAACCCAGACTACCAGCTAAGGTCCCTAAATCTTACTTAAGTGGAAAACGATGTGAAGTTACTTAAACAACCAGGAGGTTGGCTTAGAAGCAGCCATCCTTTAAAGAAAGCGTAATAGCTCACTGGTCTAGTGATTTTGCGCGGAAAATATAACGGGGCTAAAGTAAGTACCGAAGCTGTAGACTTGATTTTATCAAGTGGTAGGAGAGCGTTCTATTTGCGCCGAAGGTATACCGGTAAGGAGTGCTGGAGCGAATAGAAGTGAGCATGCAGGCATGAGTAGCGATAATTAATGTGAGAATCATTAACGCCGTAAACCCAAGGTTTCCTACGCGATGCTCGTCATCGTAGGGTTAGTCGGGTCCTAAGTCGAGTCCGAAAGGGGTAGACGATGGCAAATTGGTTAATATTCCAATACCAACATTAGTGTGCGATGGAAGGACGCTTAGGGCTAAGCAAGCTAGCGGATGGAAGTGCTAGTCTAAGGTCGTAGGAGGTTATATAGGCAAATCCGTATAACAATACTCCGAGAACTGAAAGGCTCTTCAAAGTCTTCGGACAGCGAGGAGAATTGCTGATGCCGTCGAGCCAAGAAAAGTTTCTAAGTTTAGCTAATGTTGCCCGTACCGTAAACCGACACAGGTGGGTGGGATGAGTATTCTAAGGCGCGTGGAAGAACTCTCTTTAAGGAACTCTGCAAAATAGCACCGTATCTTCGGTATAAGGTGTGGTTCGCTTCGTATTAGGATTTACTCCGAAAGCGAAGAAACTTACAACAAAGAGTCCCTCCCGACTGTTTACCAAAAACACAGCACTCTGCTAACTCGTAAGAGGATGTATAGGGTGTGACGCCTGCCCGGTGCTCGAAGGTTAATTGATGGGGTTAGCATTAGCGAAGCTCTTGATCGAAGCCCGAGTAAACGGCGGCCGTAACTATAACGGTCCTAAGGTAGCGAAATTCCTTGTCGGTTAAATACCGACCTGCATGAATGGCGTAACGAGATGGGAGCTGTCTCAAAGAGGGATCCAGTGAAATTGTAGTGGAGGTGAAAATTCCTCCTACCCGCGGCAAGACGGAAAGACCCCGTGGACCTTTACTACAGCTTGACACTGCTATTTGGATAAGAATGTGCAGGATAGGTGGGAGGCTTTGAGTATATGACGCCAGTTGTATATGAGCCGTTGTTGAGATACCACTCTTTCTTATTTGGGTAGCTAACCAGCTTGAGTTATCCTCAAGTGGGACAATGTCTGGTGGGTAGTTTGACTGGGGCGGTCGCCTCCCAAATAATAACGGAGGCTTACAAAGGTTGGCTCAGAACGGTTGGAAATCGTTCGTAGAGTATAAAGGTATAAGCCAGCTTAACTGCAAGACATACAAGTCAAGCAGAGACGAAAGTCGGTCTTAGTGATCCGGTGGTTCTGTGTGGAAGGGCCATCGCTCAAAGGATAAAAGGTACCCCGGGGATAACAGGCTGATCTCCCCCAAGAGCTCACATCGACGGGGAGGTTTGGCACCTCGATGTCGGCTCATCGCATCCTGGGGCTGGAGCAGGTCCCAAGGGTATGGCTGTTCGCCATTTAAAGCGGTACGCGAGCTGGGTTCAGAACGTCGTGAGACAGTTCGGTCCCTATCTGCCGTGGGCGTAAGAAGATTGAAGAGATTTGACCCTAGTACGAGAGGACCGGGTTGAACAAACCACTGGTGTAGCTGTTGTTCTGCCAAGAGCATCGCAGCGTAGCTAAGTTTGGAACGGATAAACGCTGAAAGCATCTAAGCGTGAAGCCAACTCTAAGATGAATCTTCTCTAAGCTCTCTAGAAGACTACTAGTTTGATAGGCTGGGTGTGTAATGGATGAAAGTCCTTTAGCTGACCAGTACTAATAGAGCGTTTGGCTTATCTTATTTAAGCATCACTTCCTTGTTAAGGTTTTTAATAAAGCCTTGAATGTTTTTATATGAAAACTACATTTAGCTTATAAAATCTTACAAGTAAAGTTTATATTAGAACTTGCTCTTAACATTGTTTTTTAAGTATTCTAAAACAATAAAGTGATTTAGTTTAATAAAACATCTAAATATAAGAACAAGATGAGAGCTGAAATAAAAATGATTTTTATATCTAGATCTTATTGATTGTTTTTATTTGCTATATTAAATAGAATATTTAAATAACAATGTCCGTGATTATACAGATGTGGAGACGCCTTGCTCCATCCCGAACCAAGAAGCTAAGCACATCGTGGGTGATGATACTACGCCTTACTGGCAGGGGGAAAGTAGCTCATTGCGGACTTGTTAATTCTTTTATTATTCTTACTTACTACTTAGATAAATCCTTAAGTTAGTTTATTCTTTTTATGCTTATTGTTGGTTGTTA
>NZ_JANQDB010000024.1:0-8480 GCF_024723675.1 Campylobacter sp. 1569 | reverse complement strand
GAGGCAAAATACTATGAAATATCTTGTAAAAATCAAAGTCAAAGTAGTAGGCTAAAAGACATTAATATAAAACAAGAAAAAAAGATTACTTCGTTAGAATGGTTGCGATATTTAGCAAGAAGCAAGATGAAAGATTTTTCTTTTGTTTGTTCGGGTATGATAAATTTTAACCACATAAAAAATAAAAAAATAAAATTTAAAGATGGTATTTTTGCTGAAGATCATTTATTTGGAATTTTGCTTTTTTCGCAAGCTAAAAATATTTATGTTTACCCTAAAGTATTTTATTATTACAGAATTCGAACAAATTCATCAACAAATCAAGATAAGATAATTATTAAAGATAACATACTTCCTCATTTTAGAAATATATTAGATGCTTTTAATGGAGATGCATTTTTAGCAAAGGAATATTTTAGATATTCTAGTTGGGTGTTAATAGCCTTAGAGTTAATTAATTTTATTAGTTGTTACCCAGATAAAACAATTTCTTTATTTTTAAAAAAAGTGATTTTATATTTTTATATTAAAAATGCATTTAAGATTTGTAGTTTTAATAAAGATCCTTTAAAGGTAAAAGGAAAAGTTAATATATTAAAGGCCTATAAGAAAACAAAAATTCAATACATGTTTTTAAGACTATATTTAAAATATTTTAAAGCTCCCATTTGTTAAGAATCTTTATTATTTCTAAAATTTCATCTTGTGTCATCACAGGTGAAATTGGTATTGATAACACTTCATTGTGAATTTGTTCGGTTATAGGTAATGAAAGATTATTGAAATCTTTATAGCATTCTTGTTTATGCGGTGGTATAGGGTAATGGATGATTGTTTGTACATTGTTTTCGTTGAGATATTTTTGTAGTTTATCTCTAAACTTGGTTCTTATGACAAATAAATGCCATACATGATCGATGTCTATTTTAGGTAATATGATATTTTCATTTTTTATATTTTTCATGTAAAAATCGGCTATTTCTTTTCTTTTTTGATTGTCATCATCTAAGTGTTTTAATTTAATATCTAAAATTCCAGCTTGTAATTCATCAAGTCTTGAGTTTAAACCCGCATATAAGTTTTCATATTTTTTATGAGAACCATAGTTTGCTAAAGCTCGTATTTTACTAGCTAATAAATCATCATTTGTTGTAATACAACCTGCATCACCCAAAGCACCTAAATTTTTTCCAGGGTAAAATGAAAACCCTGCAGCACCACCCAAACTGCCAACTTTTTTTCCTTTAAAATTTGCTCCATGAGCTTGTGCGCAATCTTCTATGATTTTAAGATTGTATTTTTTTGCTAAAGCATATATTGGCTCCATATCACAAACTTGCCCATAAAGATGAACCACCATGATAGCTTTTGTTTTGTTTGTAATTTTTTCTTCGATTGATTTTGCATCTATATTATAAGTATTTATATCAGGTTCTATTAAAATCGGCTTGCAAAGATTATCAGTTATAGCTAATATAGAAGCAATGTAAGTATTTGCAGGAACTATGATTTCATCATCTTTGCTAAATTCATAAGCTTTGATGATAATTCTTAATGCATCAAGACCATTTGCAACGCCTATACAGTGTTTTACACCACAATATTTTGCAAAATTTGTTTCAAAATTTACACATTGCTTTCCTAATATATACCAGCCACTATTAATAACTTCATTTATTTTATCTTTTATTTCATCTTCAAATCTTGCATTAATTTTGTGTAGATCTAAAAAACTAATCATATCATCATCCTAGCAATAAAATACATATAAACATCAAAGTAATTATACTTAAAAATACAAGAGAATAATTAAAAAGCTTTTTATATTTTCTATATTTTTTCTCTACTCTATCATCATCACACAGGATAGATAAGGAGAGTAAATCTTTAAAGGTAAAATTATACTTTTCTAAAAGAATTTTAACATTGTTTTTATCGTTATAAAAATGCATTATTTTATGATAACCCCAATATTTTCTAGTTTTTTCTTGAGATTCTATCGCCATTCTTCCAAGAAAAAATTCTATGGTATTTTCAAAAGGCTCGATTTTTAATTTTTTAATTTCATCTTTGAAAATTTCTTTTAAAAATTCTATATCTTGAATTTTTAGAAATGAATCCATTAAAAGTTCTATCTCTAAATTTTCTCTAGCTTTTGTGGAAGCATTAGGTGTGCTTATATTTGCTTCATTAGCTCGAATTCTGTATTTTACTAAAGTTTCTTTTAAAAAATGGATTTTAGCTTTTTGATTAAGTAAACTTATATGCATTTGAGTATCTTGGTGATTGCATAGCGCATTTGGTAAAGGATAGATTTTTTTAAACACTTCTTTTTTTACGGCCATCCCTGGAGAAAAAAAACAATTCCCTTTAAAAAATAAATACCTTAAAGCTTCAAGATTTGATCTTTGAGTGATAAAACTTTTTGAAATTTCTATATTTTCATCATTTATAACACTCATACTAGGATATATTACATCTACTTCTAAAGAGTTAAAAATTTGATAAATCTTTTCCAAGGCATTTTTTTCTAACATATCATCACTTGCGCAAAATACTATATAATCTCCACTTGAATTTTCAAAAGCAGTATTTAAAGCCCTGTTTATACCTTGGTTAAAATTATGTTTTATGAGTTTTATTCTTGGATCTTGAAATTTTTGAATTTCTTTTACACTACCATCGCTTGAATAATCATCTACTATAATAAGTTCAAAATTCTCAAATTTTTGCTCTAAAATGCTTTGTATAAAATATTTAATATATTTTTCATGGTTAAAACAAGGTGTTATAATAGAAACTTTATTGATCATTTTTTTAATTTCTTATAATAAAATTTTAAATAATGAAAAAGAACAATAGCTTTACCAAATGCATCTTTTTCTTTTCTAATAAAATAATCTATAAATATTCTATATGGTTTTATAAGATTTAAATTTTCATTTAAATACATCTCAATTAATTCTTGCTCTTGTTTGCTGAGGTTGTTTTTGTTAATTAAATATTCTTCTTGCATATTATAGAATTGTTTTATTCTGAGTTGATTAATTTTACGAATAGTTTTTGAATCTAATTTCCATTTTTTTGCTAATTTTTCAACCATATATAGTGTTTTATGAATATTAAATTTTTTAGGTTTTAACTTATGAGTTATACTTTCATCGATTTGATGATAAATATATATACCATTTTTTGCAAAGGCTATTTTTTTAGAATTAAGAAGAAATTCTCTAACAGAATATTCATCTCCACTAATACCCTCTTCATAGAAACCTAACTTTTTAACAATATCAGTCCTATAAAACGCAAAAGTAGCTATATCCCAATCAATGCTTAGTTTAAATGCTTCTGTGCCAGTTAAAATTTTATCTTCGCTATTTGGAATGTTTTTAATTCCACAATACATATAGTTTTTATCTTGATTTTCTGGAAAAAAAATCAATGATCTAGGAATAATAGCATCTATGGAATAATTTTGCAAAGTTAATTCATTATATCTTGAAATGAAATCGCTTAATAAAACATCATTTATTTCATCGTCATGTCCCAATAAAAAAATAAAATCTCCAGTAACATGTTTTAATGCTAGATTTAATGCGGGTGCAGCCATACCACTATTGTTTTTTTTAAATACTTTTATTCTTGAATCTTGATTGGCAAAATTAATCAAAAGATTATATGTGTCATCAGTTGATCCATCATCTATACATATTAACTCCCAATTCTTATAATCTTGCTTTAAAACAGAAGTGATACTTCTATCTAGGTATTTTGAAGAATTATAACAAGGCATAAGAATTGAGATTTTCATTGTTTTTTAATCCCTTCTTTTTTAATTTGAATAGAATTTTGATTAATTTTACAATAGTATTTAGAATTATCATCAATATTTTTTGTAACAATAGAACCTGCTCCAACCATAGCATTTTCCCCTATGGTAACTCCAGGTAAGATAGTAGCATTTGCTCCAATGCTAGCGCCTTTTTTAATAATAGTTTTTAAAAATTCTTTAGGATATTGCTTTGATTTTGGATATTTATCATTGCAAAAGGTTACATTGGGTCCTATAAAAACATTATCTTCTATTTCTATACCATCCCAAATTTGTACCCCGCATTTTATAGTAACATTATTACCAATTTTTACATTATTCTCTATAAAACAATGTGAACATATATTGCAATTATCCCCAATAATGGCGTTTGGTAAAATTACACAAAACTGCCATATATTTGTATTAACTCCTATACTTTTACTTTGCACATCTGATAGAGAATGTATCACTTTGCAACCTTTAAAAATTTATCATAATTTCTTATATATTCTTTTTCATTATAAAAATCACTTGCTAGTACAAGCATTTTTGCCCCATAAGAAAAATTTTTCATCTCTCTCCATATATTTTTACCTATGTAAAGCCCTATATCAGGACGATTTAAGATTATATTTTGAGATATTTTACCATCATTTAATATAATCTCACATGATCCATCTATCATGATTAAAACTTGTTCTAAGTTTGTATGAGCATGAGCTCCTCTTGGAAATTCTGGCTTTGTATCAAAAATATAATATATTCTTTTTATTTCAAAAGGAATATTTTTTAAATTTTCAAGTGCTATTAAAGAGCCTCTTTTGTCAGTAATAGCTGAAAAATTTAAAATTTTATATTTTTCTTTCATGCTACATTTAGGATAGCATATTCATATCCCCCCCCCCGTATTTTTAGCTTTACAAAATTCATCATAATTATAAATATATTCATTTTTATCATAGTAAGTATTAGCTAGTACTAATAAAATGCAGTCTTTTGAAAAATCATACATTTGTTTCCACAACATTTTATCTAAAAACAATCCTTGTTTTGGATTGTTTAGTAAAAAAATATTTTGTTTGTTACCATCATCAATTTTTATCTTGCACTCTCCTTTTAGAGCAATAAAAAAGAATTGAGAATTTATGTTTGCGTGATTACCTCTAACGGTATTTTTTGGTACGTCAAAAATATAAAAAATTCTTTTTATTTCAAAAGGACAGTTGATATTCTTTTCACATGCTATTAATGTTGATTTTTTATCGTTGAAATATTCCAAGTCTATAAGTTTAAAAGTCATCTTTAATCCTCTTGAGATATGATTTTAATTAGTTTAGCAGGATTTCCACCTATTAAGGAATTTTCTTTAAATGATTTTGTAACCACGCTTGAATTTGCAACAACACAACCTTTTCCTAACTTAACTCCTTTTAGTATTGTTACATTATTTCCTATAAAACAGTCATCACCAATTATAATATCTGCACTTAAAATTTTTTCTGGATTATTACGATTATTAATAGTAATACCATGAAAATCTGAATTAATTGCTGAAAAATTTGTTCCTATTAAACACCTTTCGCCAATAATAATTTTATGCTTATAAGAAATTAAACTAAAGTTATTATTAAGATATGTATCTTTTTTAATGGTGCATGAGCCTAGATCTCTAACATCTATATGATTATAGCAAGAATAAAAATGTGGCGATGGAAAATATCCTAAATTAACGTTTTTTTCTATATTAATTTGCCCCATATTAAAACTTTGAAATAATGTTGGAGAATTTATTTTAAATTTACCCTTTATATGTATATTTGACAAAACATATCGATAGAATAGTATTCGGCATTTTTGATAAAATTTACCAATAAAGATCATTGAGCGTCCTTATATTTTTCTATATACCATTTTATAGTTTTTTTCAAGCCACTCTCAAAACTTTCTTTTGGTTTCCATTGTAAAGTATTTTTAAGCTTGCTTGAATCTATAGCATATCTTCTATCATGCCCAGCTCTATCTTTTACAAAAGAAATTTGTTCTTTATATGAGTGTTGTTTTGGTAAAATTGTATCTAAAAATGAGCAAATTTTATAAGCTATGTCTATATTTTGCCATTCTTCGTTTCCGCCTATATTGAATGTATCAAAAAAAGTGTTTTCAGAATTTTTTAAAGCATAGTGTAAAATTTGCTCTATAGCTTCGCAATGATCTTGTACAAAAAGCCAATCTCGGATATTTTTACCATCTCCATATATTGGGATAGAGTTATCATTTAATGCATTTCTTATGATGGTTGGTATGAGTTTTTCATCGTGTTGATTCGGGCCATAGTTGTTAGAACAATTTGAGATTATAGTATTTAATCCATAAGTATGATGATAACTTCTTACGAGCATATCTGAGCTTGCTTTAGAGGCAGAATAAGGCGAATTTGGAGCATATGATGTTTTTTCTGTAAAATAACCATCTTCTCCAAGACTTCCAAAAACCTCATCTGTGCTAATATGATAAAAAAGAGTTTTGTTAAATTTTGGATTTTTCATAAATGGCTCTAAAAACCAATGTTTGTAGGCATTGTGTAAAAGATTAAAAGTTCCATTGATATTGGTTTTTATAAAAATATCAGGATTTTGTATGGAATTATCTACATGTGATTCTGCTGCAAAATGAATAACTATATTAATAGAATGTTTTTGAAAAATATCACGGACTAGTTGTTGATCGCAAATATCTCCCTTGTAAAAAGTATAGTTAGGATGATTGCTACTTATTTGAAGGTTTTGTAAATTTGCTGCGTAAGTTAATAAATCAAGATTGATGATTTTATCTTTTGGATGATGTTGTAAATAATGATTTATAAAATTACTCCCTATAAAACCCGCTCCACCGGTAATTAAGATATTATTCATTTAAAAACCTTGTAAAATTTTTTGAAGATAGTTTCCATAGCCACTTTTTTCTAATAATTTAGCTCGTTTTAAAAGCTTAGCCTCATCA
Organism: Campylobacter sp. 1569; assembly: GCF_024723675.1. Lineage (NCBI taxonomy): Bacteria > Pseudomonadati > Campylobacterota > Epsilonproteobacteria > Campylobacterales > Campylobacteraceae > Campylobacter > Campylobacter sp. 1569. The sequence goes on along the minus strand of NZ_JANQDB010000024.1, from coordinate 1,666 downwards.
ATCCACCCATTTCTAAAGGCTATTTCTTCTAAGCAGGCTATTTTATAACCTTGTCTTAATTCTATTGTTTGCACAAAAGAGCTTGCTTCTATGAGACTATCATGTGTTCCGGTATCAACCCAAGCAAAACCCCTTCCTAGAATTTGAGATTTTAGTTTTTTTAGTTTTAAATACTCTATATTTACATCAGTTATTTCTAGTTCGCCTCTTTGACTTGGTTTGATATTTTTAGCTATGTCTATAGCTTGATTATCATAAAAATATAATCCTGTAACAGCATAGTTGCTCTTAGGTTGGTGAGGTTTTTCTTCTATACTTAAAACTTCTCCATTTTTAGAAATTTCTGCCACCCCAAAACGCTCTGGATCTTTTACATGATATGAAAATATACTTGCATAATGATTTTTTGCATCTTCTTTTGCGGTTTTAAGTATATCTGTAAAGCCTTGTCCGTAAAAGATATTATCTCCTAAAATTAAAGCTATGTCATCATTTTTTACAAAATCACTAGCAAGTATTAAGCCTTGTGCTAATCCTTCGGGCTTTTCTTGAATGCAATAGGATATATCCATCCCAAGCCATGATCCATCTTGAAAAAGTTCTTGAAATTTTACTATGTCTTTTGGTGTAGATATAATTAAAACTTCTTGAATTTGAGCAAGCATTAACACTGAAAGTGGATAATAAATCATAGGTTTATCATAGATTGGAAGTAATTGTTTACATAAAGTTAAAGTACTAGGATATAGTCTTGTTCCAGAGCCACCTGCAAGTATAATTCCTTTCATGTCTTTCCTTAGATGCATCAGTTTTTACTTGTATGATATAAAAAATTTTTTTCTTTTACTAAAACTTCTAATATTTTTTCATTAAAATACTTATATGGAAAAATATTAGCTAATTTTTTAATGTATTTTAAACTTTGTTTTTTATGCTTGTAATTTTGCCATAAAATTCCTTTATTTTTGTTTTCATATCTACCATTTTCATTAAATTCATAGCGGTATATACATTCTCGCGATACAAAAAAACTCTCACTAATTATAAAATTTATATAATTAAAAAGCACATCTTCCCCATAGCAAAGTCTTTCTTTGAAATCAACATATTCAAAACTTTTTAAAATCAAATTTTTTCTATATACTTTTGCCCAAACACTCCAGCAAAAATGCTTTTGATTGAGTAAGAAATTTAAAAAATCATCTTTATTAAAATATTCATCTTGTTTAAATCTATAAAATTTCTTAAATTTCACCCTATGTACATACGCATCGAATACTACCATATCTACATTTTTAATTTTTTCAAGCCCAAGCTCACAAGCATTAAGCTCTAAATAATCATCAGGATCTAAAAACATTATAAAATCTGATTTTGCATTTAATACACCTATATTTCTACTAGCAAAGGTTCCTAAATTTTCTTCATTATGTATGATTTTTATTCTATCATCTTTACTAGCATATTCTTTAGCTACATCTATACTTTTATCATTTCCAAGGTCATCTACTACAATGATTTCTATATCTTTAAAAGTTTGGTTAATACAACTTTCTAATGCTCTAGCTATATATTTTTCCACATTATAAGTTGGTAGTATGATGGAAATTTGACTCATGTTAACTCTTTAAGTAAAGTGATGATACAATTATAGCTTTTATTTTCA
>NZ_JANQDB010000023.1:0-11273 GCF_024723675.1 Campylobacter sp. 1569 | reverse complement strand
TGAAATATTAATTCGATCATATAAATTGCATTTTTAAGAGTAAAATTGCTAAAATACTGCTTCTAATTTTAACTAAGGAAAAATTTTGAGAGTTTTGTTAGTTTTATTTTTATTAAGTTTAACTCTTTTTGGTGCTGAAGCAACCATACCAACTGTAAATTTAAGCCTTAGTGCCCCAAATAGTCCTCAACAACTTGTAACAACCTTAAACATAGTTATAGTTTTAACTATACTAGCTCTTGCCCCTACTATTATTTTTGTAATGACTTCATTTTTAAGACTTGTCGTAGTATTTTCTTTTTTAAGAACAGCTCTTGGCACCCAAACTATGCCACCAAATACCATACTAATAACTTTGGCTTTAATTTTAACTTTTTTTATTATGGAGCCTGTGGCTACAAAATCATACAATGAAGGTATAAAACCATACATTGCTGAGCAAATAGGCTATGAAGAAGCTTTTGCTAAAGGTGTTAAACCTTTTAAAGATTTTATGCTTAAAAATACTAGAGAAAAAGACTTAGCACTTTTTTATAGGATTAGAAATTTAGAAAATCCAAAGACCATAGATGATGTACCTTTAACAGTTTTAGTGCCAGCTTTTATGATAAGTGAGCTTAAAACTGCTTTTGAAATAGGCTTTTTACTTTTCTTGCCATTTTTAGTTATTGATATGGTGGTAAGTTCTGTATTAATGTCTATGGGTATGATGATGCTACCTCCTGTTATGATTTCTATGCCTTTTAAATTACTTATTTTTGTACTAGTAGATGGATGGAATTTGCTCATACAAAATTTAGTCAAAAGTTTTTTAACTTAGTAATTTAGAGTAAGATATGTATGTTTTTTCCTCTTTATTTAGTATATTTTGCTTACTTTTTGGTGGATATTTTGCCAAAAAAATCAAAATTTTAAAACAAAAACAAGCACGTGCTTTTTTAGATTTTGCTATTATTTTTGCCTTGCCTTGCTTGATTTTTGAGCGTGCTTATCATTTAAATTTTGATTTTTCTTTGATTGTTATTATATTGCTTGGTTTGGGTTGTGCTATTTTTTCAGCATTATGTTGTGCGTTTTTAGCTCTTTGTTTTAAATTTAGCAAAAGCACTCTTGTGAGTATTTTTTTACTTTCTAGCTTTGGAAATACTTTGTTTGTAGGCATACCTATTATTAGTGGAATTTATCAAGATCCTCATTTTTTGGGTGAGATTATCCTTTATGATGCACTTGCTACTTCTTTGCCAGTGGCACTACTTGCTCCCTTTATCATATCTTTAGCTAGTGAGCAAAAAGCAAGCTTTTTGCAAAATCTTAAAAAAGTTTTTACTTTTCCTCCTTTTGTTGCTTTGATTTTAGGACTTTGTTTTAAACTTGCCACGCTTCCTGATTTTATCTTTGAACCTTTACGTATGCTTGGAGCTAGTGCCACACCTATAGCACTTTTTGCCATAGGTTTAAATTTAGGCTTTTTAAGTATCAAAACTTCTTATAAAGCAACTATAATAGTCATTTTTGGAAAAATGATACTCACACCTTTAATATTTTTAGCACTTTTAAAGCTTTTAAATTTCAAATTAAATCCTAGCTCTATCATCGCTTTACTTGAATCAGCTATGCCTACTATGACAATGGTTGCAGCAATGATCATGAAAGCAAAACTTGATACAAATTTAGCGGTTAGTTCTGTGGCTTTTGGTATAGTTTTTGCCTTTATTTCTTTACCTATTTGGGTATATTTTTTAAGCTAAGGATATAAATGGCATTTGCTATATTTGGAAAATACCTTTATGATGATCTTGCCTTCACTCTTAAAGCCCATACTCAAAAAGAAAGTAAAAAAGCTTTTAAAATCATAGAAAAATACAAAAATCGATATTATTTTTTAGGTTATATTCAATATGAATTTTATAAATATCTAGAAGATAAAAATTATAAAAGCAAAGAGCCTTTTTTGTATTTTTTTGCTTTTAAATCAAAAAAAATCTTTATAAGTGAAGAAAAAAATTTAGACTTTTATCCATGTTTTTCATCCAATTTAAACCAAGAAAAGTATTTTGAAAATTTTGATAAAGTCAAAGAAGCTATAGCTAAAGGTCAAAGTTATCAAGTTAATCTTACTCAAGAACTACATTTACAATCAAATCTTAATGTGTATGAGAGTTTTTTAAGCCTTTATCCTAAGCAAAATACCCCTTATAAGGCTTATATGAAAAATGAATTTTTAGAACTAGCTTCATTTTCACCTGAGCTTTTTTTTAAAATCAAAAATAAAAAAATCATCACAAAACCCATGAAAGGCACAATCAAACGCTCAAATAATCCAAAAGAAGATGAAAATCTAAAAAACTTTTTAAAATGCGATGAAAAAACCATTAGTGAAAATGTAATGATAGTTGATTTATTACGCAATGATATTTCAAAACTCATCAAAAAGCATTCTTTAAAATGCGAACTTTTTAAGGTTAAAACCTACCCTACCTTACACCAACTCATTTCAAAAATAAGCGGAAAATTAAAACCAAAAAATGATTATTTTAAAATTTTCAAAGCCCTTTTTCCATGTGGATCCATCACAGGTACACCTAAAATAGAAACCATTAAACTCATAGAAAATTTAGAGCAAAGAAAACGCGGGATTTATTGTGGAGCGATAGGTTTAATCCATAAAAACAAAGCAAAATTTAGCGTAGCCATACGCACTTTAGAGAAAAAAAATAATGATGATTTTTTAAGATATGGTGTGGGAAGTGGGCTTGTGTGGGACTCACAAAAACAAGATGAATTTGAAGAATTAAAACTAAAAAGCAAAATTTTAGAACCTAACTTTTATTTATTTGAAACAATGTATTATAAAAACCATTCTATTTTATTTTTCAAAGAACATTTACAAAGAATTTTAAACTCAGCTAAATTTTTTGGCTTTGATACTCAAAGATTAATACATGATTTTAAAAATATACTAGAGAGTAAAGATAAAAAATTCCATTTTAAATCTTTACAAAATTTTAACAATTTTGTTTTCAACCATCATCATTTTTTTACAAAAAGTAATTTTACTCAAAAAGGTTCAAAAGCTATTAAACTAAAACTTTTCAAAAATGGCCTTTATGAGTTTGATTTTAGCAATATACAAGAAAATTCAAGTAAAAAACTACTCATAAGTAAAGACATCGTAAAAGTAAATCTTTTAACACACCATAAAACTTCTCTGCGTAGTTTATATGAAGCAAATTCATATCTATGGAAAGAAAACATTTGCTATGATATAGTTTTTTTTGATGAGCAAGGCATACTTTGTGAAGGTTCAAGAACCAACATTATCATAAATTTAAATGATGAGTATTTTACTCCTTATGCTAAAAACTGCCTCAATGGCATTTATAGACAAGCACTCTTAAAACACAAACTCATCAAAGAAAAAGATATCACTAAAAATGAGCTTTTAAATGCTAAAGAAATTTATACTATAAATTCTTTAAGAGGCTTAAAAAAGGTGTTTTTATGAAAGTTTTGATTATAGATAATTATGATTCTTTTACCTACACCATAGCCTTTTATTTAAAAGAATTAAATATTGCTTATAAAATCATCAAAAACGATAAATTTAAAAACCCCAAAAAACTTAAAAAATATGATTTTACTCATCTTTTAATCTCCCCTGGACCAAATTCACCCAAAGAATCAAAGTTAAGTTTCAAAGCTATAAAATATTTTAAAAAAGATAAAAAAATTCTTGGAATTTGTCTAGGACACCAATGTATAGCACATGTTTTTGGTGGTAAAATTTCTAAACTTCCAAACCCAACTCATGGTAAGGTAAAAACTATAAAATTTAAACCAAACCCTCTTTTTAAAAATCTTGAGCAAAATTTTAAAATTTGTTTATATCACTCTCTTTATGTTAGCCATATAGGTAAAAAATGTGAAATTTTAGCCCAAAGTGAAGATAATATTATCATGGCTTTAAAACATAAAAAATACGATATTTACGGGGTTCAATTCCACCCTGAAGCCATACTAAGTCAAAATGGCAAAAAGCTACTTAAAAATTTTCTTGCTTTATCATTACTTTAAGTTATATTTTCTATAATAAAACAAAAAGTTTAAAAATGAAAATTTTATATCTACTTTTCTTGCCCTTATTTTTGCTAGCTAACAATCTTAAAGAATTTATAGATTTAAGTTTAAACAATGAAAATTACTTACAAAAACAACTCCAATTTTCAAAAAGTATTTTAGAACAAGAAAGTGTGCAAAATGCTTATTTACCAAGTTTACATTTAGGTGTTTCTTATCTTGGCTCAAACAAAGATCGCTTTATCATAGAACCTCAAGAAAGTCTAATGAGTACCCTTTCGCTTAAATTTTTACTTTTTGATGGAGGTAATAGAGAAGCAAAAATCGCTAGCATGCAAAGTCTAAAACAACTTGCTCATCTTGAAAAAGAAAACATGGCAAATTATATGGCACTTAGTGCTAGTGTTTTGTATTTTAATTATCTTAGTTTAGAAAGTATTATAGCAAGTGATAAACAAAAAGAAATCACTCTGCAAAATCAACTCAAGCGCTTAGAAAATTTTTACCAAGCTGGACTTGCTAGCCAAAGTGAGCTTGAAAGCATAAGAGCAAAATTTGAGTTAAGCACTTATGAATTAGCTCAAAATGAATTAAAACTATATGAATTAAAAAATGAAATTTATAATCTTAGTAGAACGCATTTTACACCTTCTTTTCAAAATATTTTACAAGAACCAAGTGTAGAAAAAAACAAAAGCTATGAAATAGCCCTTATGCAAGAAAAATTAAATTTAGAAAATTTAAAAATAGACTCTGCTAGAGCTGAGTTGTTTCCAAAAATATTTTTACAAAATAGTTTTAGTTTTTATGATATGAACTACAATCCTAAATTACCGCATGAGCTAAAATCAACAAGCGAAAGCTTTCTAAAAGAACATGGACAAAGCAATCGTTTTATTTTAGCTTTTGAGTGGAAAATTTTTGATTTTGGTGCTAATCAAAAAGCTCTAGAAGCTCAAAAATATACAAGCAAAATCACTCAATTAGAGCTTGAAAAAACTAAAAGAAAAGTAGATATAGAACTAAATAATCTTTTACAAGAAATTGAAATTTCTAAAGTTAAAATAAAAGCATTAAATGCGAGCCTCAAAGCAGCTAATTTAGCTTTTGAGGTCATTGAGAAAAAATACACCGCAGGACTTTGCTCATATGTAGAATACCTAAATGCATTAGAATTAAAATACAAAAGTCAAAGTCAGCTTGAACTAGCTAAAAATGAATATGAAATCACAAAAGCAAGGTATTATTTTACAGCTGGAATTGATATAAAAACAAAGGTTTTAGAATGAAATTAGTATTTTTAATTTTATTTTCTTTACTCACTTTAAAAGCTGAAGAAATTTATGCTAGTTTTGATGTGCTCGCACAAAATCAATCAAAATTATCCTTGCAAAGTGCTGGTATAGTTAAGGCAATTTATGTGAATGTTAATGATAAGATAAAAAAAGATCAACTTTTACTTAAACTTGAAGATTCTAGCGAGCAAATAGCCTTAAAATTAGCACAAAATGAATACAAACTTGCCACTCTTGCACTAGAACATGCTAAAAGTTCTTTGGAAAAATTTAAAAAGGTACAAGAAGTTATAGACAAGCAAAGCTATGAAAATGTTTTATTTGAGTTTCAAAAAGCACAAAGTCTGCAGCAAAAAGCTTTTTTAAATATACAATATTATAAAGACTTAATCGATAAAAAAACTCTAAAAGCCCCTTATGATGGGATTATTTCTAACAAATATATCGACATAGGAGATGGAGCTAGGGGAATTTCTCATGTTTTATTTGAATTTTTTTCTTATCCAAAAGTAAAATTGCTTTTAAGTTTTGATGAAAAATTTAAAGATAAGGTAAAAGTTGGTGATATTTTTATTTATAAAATAGACTCAGATGAAAAAGAATATCAAGGCAAAATTACACTTATTTATCCAAGTATAGACATAAAAACACGAAAAATTTATGCAGAAGTTGAAGCCTTAAACTTTACTCCAGGTTCTTTTGGAGAAGGAAAAATCATCACCAAGGATTAATCTTGTATCGTTTTGCTATTAACAATCCTATTGCTGTTTTGATGTTTTTTATCGCTTTGGTGATTTTTGGTACTTTTTCTATTTTTAGTATGCCTATTAATCTTTATCCAAAAGTAGATATTCCTTTGATTAAAATCACCACAACCGCTAATGGAGATTTAAAATTCATAGAATCTAAAATAACCAAAGAAATAGAAAATGCAATTTCAGATGTACAAGGGATAAAAAATATCAATTCTACAAGTTATAATAATTTTTCTATTTCTGTTGTTGAATTTGAATTAGGCAAAAACTTAGAAGTAGCTGCAAACGATATTAGAGATAAACTTAATACCATCAATCTTCCAGCAAAGCCAACCTTAGAAAAAATATCCCCTGATGCAGGATCTGTTGTATCATTATTTTTAAGTTCTAAGGATCATTTAAAACTTATGCGAAAAATTGACAATGATATAAAACCATTTTTACAGAAAATTTCAGGAGTTGGAACGATCAATGATATAGCCTTTTTAAAACCACAAGTTCAAATCAAACTCTTGCCTAATGCCTTACAAAAATATCATATTAATGCACTTGATGTAGCTAAAATCATCCAAAGCCATAATTTTAAACAATATCTAGGTGAGTTTGAAAATTCAAAAGATAATTTCACCATCAAAGGATATTTTGAAGCACAAAATTTAAAAGAGCTAGAAAATATACGTATTTTTAGTGGAATATTTTTAAAAGATATAGCAAATATTAGCTATGGCTTAGAAGATCAAAAGCAATTTGCAATGCTTGATACAAAAGATGGGGTGTTGCTTGAGCTTAATAAAATTTCTGGTTATAATTCCTTAAAAGTTATAGAAAATATCAAAAATTCCTTAAAAACACTGCAAACAATAGCAGGCAATGATGTAGAAATTAAAATAGTTTATGATAAGAGCCAAAACATCTTAAAACATATCAATCAAGTTATTTTTGATATGGTTTTTGGCGTGATTTTAACACTTTTAATAGTATATGTATTTTTAAGAAATATCAGTGCGACTATTTTAGCTTTTATTGTTTTACCAACTTCAATTATTTCTAGTTTTTTTCTCATTAATCTTTTAGGTTATGATATTAATCGCTTAACCATCATAGCTCTTACTTTAAGTATAGGAATTTTTATAGATGATGCTATAGTTATCATTGAAAGTATAGCCAAAAAAGCAAAAACACTCCCTCCTTTACAAGCTTCATTTGAAGGGATTAAAGAAATAGGCTTTAGCGTTTTAAGCATTAGTGCGGTTTTATTGTGTGTGTTTATACCTATTGCTTATATGAATTCAGTTCCTGGTTTATTTTTTAATGTATTAGCTACTAGTGTTGCTTCTGGGGTAATTATAAGCTATCTTGTAAGTGTATTTTTAGTACCTACCTTAAGTGCTAGATTTTTAAATACTAGTGAAAGTACATTTTATAAAAAAAGTGAATTTTTATTTATAAAACTTGACTTATTTTATGAAAAGCTACTTTATAAAGTTTTAGCTAACAAGATTAAATTTATCCTATCAACGCTTATTATAATTATTTTATGTTTTTCTTTAGCTCCTAAAATAGGCTTAGATTTTCTACCTATAGAAGAAGATAGTGAAATACAAGTCTTATTAGAAAGTAAAAACGACCTATCTTTAGAAGCTATGAAGGCAAAAAGTTTAAAAGCATATGAAAATATAAAGCAAGATCCAAATGTTGCTTATGCATATTTACTTATAGGATATAATGACGCAAAGGAAATTAAAAAAGCAAAAATTTATGTAAAATTAAAACCTTTAAATGAAAGAAAATTCAGACAACCTAAGCTTATTAGCCTTTTTCAAGAAAAATTAAACTCCTATAAAGACTTAAAAATAAAAGTTTTAGAACTCCCTAAAATAGAAGGAGCAGGCATTGAAGATCCAGTTCAAATTCAAATTTTAGGTGATGATTTAAAGCTAATAAAAGAAGCTATTAATAGAATGAAAGAAGTGTTTTTAAAACACGAAGGTTTTGTTGCTATAGATGATAATGAAGGGGATTTAAAAGAAGAAATTGCTATTAATATTAATAGAGAAAAAGCTGCCAAACTTGGTATTAATCCTCAAGAACTTGCTTATGTCTTGGCTTATTCCTTTGGAAATTTAAGCGTTGGAAATATGGATTATAAAAATTTTAAAGATGAAATTATCCTTAGCTTTGATGAAGCTTTTAAACAAAATCCAACCAGTTTAGAGCTAATAGAACTTAAAAATCATAACAATGAAAGTATAAAGCTTGCTAGTATTGCTAGCTTTTCTTATAAAAAAGATCTTTCTTTAATTAACAGACACAATAAAACTACTAGTATAAAACTCACTTCAAGCATAGAAAACATTTCTTTAGGTGAAGTAAGAAAAATTTTTGAGTCCAATTTAGCTTATATTTTAGGAAACAATGACCTATCTTTTGCTTATTCTGGTTTTTTGGACTTTTTAGATGACACCATTAGTGGGTTTTTATTTTCTATATCTTTGGGGATGATTTTGATTTATTTAATCCTTGCTTCTTTGTATTCAAGTTTAATACTTCCTTTAATCATCATGATAAGCATGCCTTTGGCTTTTGGTGGAGCTTGTTTTGGAATTTTTATTACAGGAAATCACTTTTCTTTATTTGTGCTTGTAGCTATTATTTTGCTTTTTGGAATGGTAGGAAAAAATGCTATATTATTAGTAGATGTAGCTAATAAAAAATGCGATGAAGGCATGGAAGTAGAAAAAGCACTAATTTATGCAGGAAAAAGTCGTTTAAGAGCCATTTTAATGACAACCTTTGCGATGATTTTTTCCATGCTTCCACTAGCACTTTCAAGGGGTTCTGGCTTTGAAGGAAATTCTCCTATGGCCATTGCTATTATATTTGGTCTTATTAGCTCAACCTTACTTACACTTTTAGTAGTGCCAGCTTTATTTAAATTTGCTCATAATTTAGATGTGAAAATTAAAAAAATCTACCAAAGAGAGAAAATTTAATTACTTTTTGAAAATCTCATTTACTTTAAACTTAAATTTATGGGGGGGGGTATAATTGCTTTTTTCAATTTAAATTTATAAGGAGTAATCAAATAAAACTTTCTTATTGCACAAGTAAAGTTTTAATGGGAGTTGGTATTAGTGCATTATTAAGCAGTGCTATCTTAGCACAAGAAATTACCATAACAGATGGCACTATGAATCAGTATTTTGAAACTAGTGATGGTAGAAATTTCAACTTAAAAACAGATCATACTAATGGTGATTTAACTCTAAATCTTTCCTACACAGACTTAGCTAATGCTATAGCTAACGATGAATTTAAAGATCTCTCAAGAGTAAATATTAACTTAGGTTCCAACAACCTTACTTTTAAAAATACTTCAGAAGGTGCTAGTTATGTAACAAACTATACCATTAATGCTAAAAAAACTGAGGCAACAGATGTGATATTTCAAAGCTTAGATGGAAAATCCATCGTAAATGGAGATTTTAGTATAAAAGGTTCATCTAATCCTGCAGAGGGTGTTTTAGATGATATAAAATCTTCAGCTATTTTAATCGCCGATGGACATGGCCTACAAGGCTCTCTTGAAGTAAATGGAAATTTTACAGCAGATCAATCTACTCTATTTACCATAGGTGGCAATAAAAGTCAAAACCACATACAAATAAATGGTAAAGCAAATATCACAAATTCAAACTTTTCCATAGGAACAACAAGCTTTGGTGATTTAGCTTTAAATAATTATGTTTTCATGGGTGCAAGCGAAGGATTTAATGAAGATATAACAAGCTCAAACAAAGCTAGTGCAAACATAAGTAAAAATTTTGAAAACATTGTAGGTATGAGCAGCAAAGATTTAGGACTTAGTTATGAAATTGTAAGAGCTATAGATGTAAAAGATTTTGTTGATTATGAACTTTCTACAAAAGATAATAAGCTTTTAATTAGTGGTGGTGCAAATGAAAATGTAAATAACAACAAGATGGTTTTAGAAAGTGATAAAAAATATCTAGAATTAATTAAAACTGATTTAGAAGATGCCAAAGATGAAGAAGGTGTTAATATAGAAAAAATAGACGAAACCATTGCAAAAATTGATGAACAAATAAAACAAATTCAAGATATGATTAGCAATGCTGGAAATGGAGAAATCTCTAATGATGATTATATTAAAAACGATTCTAGTGTTTCAACTTCTAACAAAGACTTTGTTTCTAAAATTTTAGATGGACTTGCACTCGGTAAAGATTTTAATGCAATAGGTAGTATTAAATTTGATAAAGTCGGGGAACAAGTAGCAAATGATATAAAAGATTCAGCTAAATCTATCTCAAATGTAAATCAAGCCTCATCAGGTATAAACTCGACTATCAATGTATCAAATGATGTATCTATAGGTTCTCGTGTAGCTATGTTAAATAATCCTTATGGAAATTATGCTACAAAATTATCTCAAATAAGATTTGCTACTAATGATTACAGAGGAAATTATGTTGATAATTATAATAACAGCATTTGGGGTAATGTAATAGGTGGTGCAAACATCATAGATGGGGATAGCGGTGCTTTATATGGAGCCACTATAGGTATGGATAGAAAAGTCAATGATGATGTTATTATTGGAGCTTATTTTACTTATGCAAATGCTGAAATAAAAGATAATCTTTTAACCCAAAAATCAGATAACTTCCAATTTGGAGCTTATTCTAATATCTATATAAGTCCAAAAGTAGAAGTTAATGTTAAGGCCTATGCTCAAATTTCTCCTACAGATCAAGATATTGTAAATAGAGGATTTAACACTACAAATAGTGCTGATTTTAATAGAAAATTCTTCGGTTTGAGTGCTAATATGGGATATGTTTTTGATTTTAGTGATAATACTTTATTTATCAAGCCTTTCGCTGGAGCAAACTACTACTATGCACATACTCCAAGCTATAAAGAAAATGGCATAGCAGGAAAAGATGTCAATAGCGCTAGCAACAATTCTATTTCATTGGAACTTGGCGCTGAACTTAGAAAATATATGAATGAAGAATCATATCTATTTATCACTCCAAAAATAGAACAATATGTAATGAATAATGGAGATGATTTTGTAGCAAGTTTAAACGGTGTAGCATTACCTAGTGTAAAAAGTGAT
>NZ_JANQDB010000022.1:0-12277 GCF_024723675.1 Campylobacter sp. 1569 | reverse complement strand
TTGTTAGCATTCTATCTTTGTCTTCGTGGAAAACTATTGTTCCTTCTTTGTCATACACACCTGCATAAGAGCTATCAGAATGACCCATTACAAGTACATCTTTTGCAAAAGTATGAAGGTTATAATCACCCCCAATCACTGCTAAAAGTTTTCCATTAATATATACTGGTGCTGTATATGAAACAGTTATAGAATCATCTTCTATACTTTTATATGGATTAGATACAACTAGCTTCCCTTCTGCTTTAGCTTCTTGATACCATGATCTTGTTCTAGCATCAAAACCTGTGGTTTCAGGACTTCTTATTATTCTGTTGGATTGATATAGTTTTCCATCATTATCAAAACCTACATATACTACATTAAATCCAGCAGATTCTTTAATTGTTTCAAGAATATCAAACAATTCGTTTGTGTTAACTTGCGGATTTTTTTGTATAAATTTAACTATAGATTCAATTGCATTCCTTTTGCTTTTTGAGTATATTTCATAAGCTGAATTGACATCTAGCATAGTTTTTGTTTGAATTGCTTCAAGATAATAGGCGGTGTTTTTTTTAGATTCATAATAGCTAATTATATTTACAACTATTAGTATAATTGCTATTAGAAAACAAGCTATCATAGTTAGCTTATTAGATAAACTGTTAAATTTAAACATTTATACTCCTTGTGTAATTTTGATCGTGTATTTTACTGCTGAAAAAATTAGAAAAAAATAAAATTAATTCTTTTTAAATAGAAAAATTATGACGATTACAAGCCAATGTTAAGTGCATTTTATGTGTATTTAAGTTTTAAATTGTATAATTTCAACTTATTTGCGGGAATAGCTCAGGGGTAGAGCACAACCTTGCCAAGGTTGGGGTCGCGAGTTCGAATCTCGTTTCCCGCTCCATTAATCACCCGCCCGGGTGGTGGAATTGGTAGACACAAGGGACTTAAAATCCCTCGGAATTTTTCTTCCGTGCCGGTTCAAGTCCGGCCTCGGGCACCACTTTTTGGTAACTCAAGGCGACATAGCCAAGCGGTAAGGCATGGGCCTGCAAAGCCTTGATCTCCGGTTCGAATCCGGATGTCGCCTCCAATGCGATGTTAATACTTGATATTTTTATTCTTTTACGGGAGATGGCTGAGTGGTCGAAAGCGGCGGTCTTGAAAACCGTTGAGGGTCACACCTCCAGGGGTTCGAATCCCTTTCTCCCGGCCACTTTAACATAATTTTTCATATTTGTTTTACATTTAAAAAGATATTTCTTAATTTCTTAAAGAAATTAAGAAAATTATTCTAAGTCCAAAACACCACCCTTGCTAGCATTACTTACAAGTTTTTGGTACATTTTAAGCCATCTTGAATTTACTTGCTTATGAGGTATTTTAAAATTTGCTTTGCGTTTAGCGATTTCATCTTGGGTTAATTTTACATTAATATTATAAGCATCTACATCAATTTCTATCTCATCACCATCTTCTAAAAGCGCTATAAGTCCACCTTCAGCAGCTTCAGGAGAGATATGTCCTATGCTAAGCCCTCTTGTAGCCCCACTAAAACGTCCATCTGTTATAAGTGCTACTTTAGCACCGAGTCCCATGCCTGTAAGCAATGAGGTTGGACTAAGCATTTCTTGCATACCGGGTCCACCTTTTGGTCCTTCATAGCGTATTACACATACATTGCCTTCTTTAACTTTGCCTTTTATAATGCCTTTAATGGCTTCTTCTTGAGAGTTAAAACAAACTGCTTTGCCTTTGAATTTACGCTCGCCCATGATACCTGCAGTTTTTATCACACAGCCTTGCTCGGCTAAATTTCCAAAAAGCACAGCAAGTCCACCTACATTTGAATAGGCATTGTCTATTTTTCTTATAATATTTTCATCTTTAATGCTAGCAGTTTCAATGCGTTCTTTTAAAGTTTTTCCACTAATATCTAGAGTGTCAAGTTCTAAAATATGGCCTGGTTTTTTAGCTATTTCAGCCATTACCGCACTCACTCCACCTGCTTTGTGTATATCTTCCATATATATTGTGTTTAAAGATGGAGCGATTTTGGCTATATGGGCCACATTAGCACTGATGTGATTAAGTTCTTTTATATCCAAATTTACACCCGCTTCATAAGCAATGGCAAGCATATGTAAGATAGTATTTGAGCTTCCGCCCATAGCCATATCAACAACTAAAGCATTGCTAATGGACTTTTTAGTGATGATATTGCGAATTTTAAAATGCTCATCTAGTGCAATTTCACAAATTCTACGCGCAGCTTTTCTTAAAAGTTCTTCTCTTTCTTTGCTAAGTGCTAAAATAGTTCCATTTCCTTCAAGTGCTATACCCATAGCTTCACATAAAGTATTCATAGAATTTGCAGTAAACATGCCCGAGCATGATCCCCCGCTAGGACAAGCTTTACATTCTATATCTTTTAAATCATCTTCATTGATTTTTTTAGCCTCATAAGCACCCACTGCTTCAAAAACAGAACTTAGACTGATTTTTTCTCCATGTTTATTTACCCCAGCTCTCATAGGCCCACCACTAACAAAAATAGTCGGCACATTAACTCTTAAAGCTCCCATGAGCATACCTGGAGTGATTTTATCGCAATTTGGGATACAAATTAGTGCATCAAGTTGGTGCGCATTCATCACTGTTTCAATAGAGTTTGCAATGATTTCACGACTTGGCAAAGAATAAAGCATACCATCATGCCCCATCGCTATACCATCATCCACACCTATGGTGTTAAATTCAAAAGGAATGCAACCATTTTTACGAATTTCATCTTTAATGATTTTTGCATATTCATTTAAGAAAAAATGCCCAGGAATGATATCTATATAGCTATTTGCCACACCTATAAAAGGCTTGTTAAAATCATCATCATTTAAACCACATGCTCTAAGTAAAGAGCGATTTGGTGCTTTTAAGTGTCCTTTTTTGATCGCATCACTTCTCATTTGTATCCTTTTTAAAGTAAAAACTATCATTTTATGCTTTTATTTTGCAATTTTTGCTTAAATTTTTTAAACTTAAATGGTATTTTAAAGAAAATTATTTAAAATGTGCAATTATTTTAATTTAAGGAATGTAATGCTTTTAACTAATCCGGTGTTTATAGGCGTTTTATTAATGACGCTTTTGTGCTTTTTTAGGTTTAATGTTTTGCTTAGTGTTTTGCTTTCTGGACTTTTTGTAGGCATTTGGTCTAAATTTATGAATGTAGAGCATTTGACATTGATAGAGTTTTTTACTCAACTTCCACAAGCTATGATGGATTCTATGAAAGTTTTAATCGATGGTATGCAAGGAAATTTACAAACAGCACTAAGTTATATTTTGCTTGGAGCGGTAGCTGCTGCTATATCAAAAACTAATCTAACAGCATATTTGATTAAAATAGTTTCGCATTATATTTCACATAAAAAATATTTACTTATACTTTCTTTAGCGCTTATTGCTTGTTTTTCACAAAATTTAATTCCTATCCATGTAGCTTTTGTGCCTTTATTGATTCCGCCTTTGTTGAAACTTTTTAATAAATTAAAAATAGATCGCAGGGCTATTGCTTGTGCGTTAACTTTTGGACTTACCACACCTTATATGGTCGTGCCTTTGGGATTTGGGCTTATTTTTCAAACTTTGCTTGTGGATAATTTAAATTCAAATGGAGTGCAAATTAGCCTAGGAGAAGTTTCTCAAACTATGGCTTTTGCGGCTATTTGTATGTTAGTTGGTTTATTTTTGGCTGTGTTTGTATTTTATGCTAAACCAAGAGAATATCAAGAAGAGCAAATTGCCAAAGTGGATTTTGAAAATTTAAAAATGAGCAAAAAAGAGTGGGGTGTTTTAGCTGGTCTTGGATTGACTTTGATTTTACAAATTTTAACGCACAATTTACCTTTATCAGGGCTTTTGGGTTTTGTGTTGATGGTGATTTTAGGTGGAGTAGAGTATAACAAAGTTAATCTGGTTTTTGATGATGGGCTTAAAATCATGGGTTATATAGCTTTTGTAATGCTTGTTGCTTCGGGGTATGGAGAGGTTTTAAAACAAAGTGGTGGTATAGCTGAGCTTGTAAAAACAAGTGTGCCTTTTATGGAGCAAAGTCACTTTTTAGCTATTTTTATCATGCTAGCTATAGGGCTTTTAATCACCATAGGCATAGGTAGTTCTTTTGGTACTATTCCTATCATTGCTGCTTTATTTTGTCCTATATGTATAGAGCTTGGTTTTTCACCTGCTGCGATTATTTTTATCATCGGCGTTGCTGGAGCTTTAGGTGATGCAGGATCACCTGCTAGTGAAACGACTTTGGGGGTGAGTGTAGGGCTCAATGCAGATAAGCAAGGCGATCATATCAAAGATACTTGTATACCAACCTTTTTGTGTTTTAATGGCTCTTTGCTTATATTAGGTAGTGTTATAGCGTTTTGCTTGCTTTAATATTAAAAGTCTTAAAAGACTTTTAATATTCAAATTCTTCCATATAACCACAATCAATTGTAAGAATTTTCATTTGGAATGATTTTATAAACTCGATTATAGGTTCAACTCCACCATAAGGAAAAGAAACGGGGTAAAAATATAATTTGGCAATATTTTCCTCTATTTTTTCTATGGAATGAAAATAATATTCTCCATTTCCTATACAATCAAAAATATCATCAAGTTCCCAGCAATCTTTGCTTGAGAAATATTCTAATTCTTTTTTGCTATAAAAATTATATATACTTTCATCTGTGTATAAATCTTCTATTTGTAAATTTTCATCTTTTAAAATTTTAATATAATTAAACAACTCACATAATCTTTTAAAAGACTTTTCATTATTAATGATAAACTTAATAAAGCAAAATTTTTCCATTTTAATATATTAACAAAATTCCACTTGAGAATCTACTCGAAGATTTATTATACTCAATAAGATTCTCACCGTAGTTCCATGCCCACTTATAGGAAAATTGATGAAAAATTCAGGCAAATAATTAGTCTCTCTAAAAAGCGATGAATGTTCATAAAGTTGCCACCATGAAATTTGTGTATAGCCTATGTTGTAACTTTCATTTAAACTTAAAAGATTTTCAAAAAAGGTTTTTTTAAGACTAATTTGAAATTTAGGCTTTTATAATCTTTTTTGCTAAAACTATAAGAAACAAGCATAAAATAACTAAGATTATGCGTGCTAATACCAAAAGGATTGTATGATTTTTCTGTGCCAAGATTTTTTAAAGCACTAAAAGCACATAGTATAGGTAGAATTGTCTTTTTCACGAAGCCACTTTTTGTATTCATTAAAATAATTTAAATTTATAAATTCATTTTCATTTTCAAATTCTATAAATTCTGCTTTTATTGTATCACAAAAAAAGGCTAGTTTGTGGTTGTTTTCTTGTAAAAATTGCAAAGTTTTTCCAAAAATTCTACCATGATAAAATCCACATAAATAATGCTTGTGTTTTTTTGTACTTGCTAAGAGTATATTTTGTGATTTTAGATGATCAAAAAGCTTGTAAAAACTTTCTTTGTTTATGTTTGGAGTATCCACGCTAAGGATAAATACATAGGTATTTTTAAAATGTTTAAGTATGGAATTTAAGGCAATGAGTGGGGAGTAGTTGTTTAAATCTTCATCTAAAATAAGTGCTAAGTTTTTTTGATGAAATTTATCTTTTTTGCTGCTAATAAAAACTTGGGTGAAAATCCTTGACATTTTTTCATACTGATAAAGAGTTAAGTTTTTATCATCTACTTGTAATAAGCTTTTATCTTCTCCCATGCGTGAAGACTTTCCACCACATAAAATCACACAAGGATAGGGAATTTTTTCACTCATAAAAAACCTCATAAATTCATCAAAATATTTTATAATATATTTATGAAATATACAGATTTAATACAAATAAAAGATTATTTTAAACAATTTCAAAGACTAAATTATCTCAAACGCCTTGATGATAATATCTTAGAGCTTAGCTTAGATCATCAAGCTTTTGTACTAGACTTAACGCGTGGAAAAAGTGGAATTTACCAAGATAAACTCCAAGCAAAAGTCTATAATGCACCTTTTGATTTTATGCTAAAAAAATACTTCTCTAATGCAAAGATTTTAAATTTAGAAGTATTAGAAAATAATAGAATTTTATCTTTTGAAGTTTTATCAGAAAAATCTTACAAAGCTTATGGAGCTAAGATTTATTTTGAATTTACAGGAAAAAACACCAATGTAATCATCACAGACGCCGATGATATTATCATAGAAGCTTTGCGTCATATAGATAAAAGCTACCGCGTTGTAAAAATAGGCGAAAAACTTCAAGCACTAAGAGCTTATGAAATCAAAGAAGAATTTATAAAAATTGATGATTTTAATGCATATTTTAAAGAAAGTGCTAAAAAGTTACAGCAAGAGCGCATAAAAGATATTAAAGAAAATAAACTTTTAAATGTAGATAAAAAAATCTTTACTCTTAAAGAGAGTATAGAAAATTTAGAGCAAGAAAGTGATTTATTAAAAAAGGCTCAAGAATTAAGCCAAAAAGCAGATGTTTTATTTGCTAATTTAAATTCTTTAAAAGATTATCAAAGAGAATTTATTTTACAAGATTTTAATGCAAATGAGCTTGCTTTTAATCTCGAAGATACTCCTAAAAACAGTGCGAATGAATTTTATAAAATGGCAAAAAAATTAAAACAAAAGGCTAAAAATGTCAATATAGAAAGAGAAATTTTAAGTGAAAAACTTGATTTTTTAATAAATTTAAAAGACTTAATTGTTAAAAGCACTTCTTTACGAGAATTAGAAGTTTTAATGCCTAAAAAAACTAAAAAAACTAAAAAAGAAGAACTAAATGTGGGAGTTAGCAGCTTTTATTTTGATGAGTTTAAAATCAGCGTAGGACGCAATGAAAAAGCTAATGAATATTTGTTAAAAATAGCTAAAAAAGATGATATTTGGTTGCATGTGAAAGATTATCCTAGTGCACATGTGATCATTACTTCAAATAAATTAAAAATAAGTCAATTAGTGCTAGAATTTGCAGCAAAGCTTTGTGTGGAATTTTCCAAGCTAAGCTCTGGAGCTTATTTGGTCGATTATACGAGTAAGAATTTTGTTAAGGTGAGAGAGAAGGCTTTTGTAAATTATACAAATTATAAGACTTTAAGCATTTTAAAGGAGTAAGTATGCCTATAAGTCCCATAGGTGGCATTCATTTTGCTAACCAAAATGCGCCAGTACATTCAGCACAAGCAAGTAACGAATTAGCAAAAGATTCTTTTGCAACTTTAGTAAATATGAGTGAATTTCAAGCAAAAGAAAAGGCAGTTGAAAAACTTGAAAAAGTTAATCAAACTCATGAAGTAAGTGATGAAGTAAAAGAAAGGCAAGAGGAAGAAAAAAAGCATTCTAAGCATCATCAAGAACAAGAGCAAGAAGATGAAGAAGAACAAGAAGAACAAGAAGTAGTTAAAAAAAGTTCTCATTTGCTTGATTTAAGTATATAGAAAGGATAAAAATGTTTTCAAAGACAAGAATTCTTAGTGCTATTGTGATGATAGCTGTGATAGCTGTTGTTGCTTTAGTGGATAATTTTTTGATTAATTTTGCTATTTTTGGTGTTTTATTGTTTTTGGCATTTAATGAAGCAAAAGCTATGTTTAAAAGCAAACATGCAAGTGCTTTTGTAGCTTTATGTATTTTTGCAATAGGAGCATTTTTAGACAAACCTTTCTTTATAGGCCTTATGGCTTTGATTTTGATTTTGGGATATTTAGTTTATAAAAAAAGTGAAAATTTAAATGAGCTTATGCCTTATATATATCCTACTTTGCCTATTTTAATGCTTTATCAAGTATTAAGCTATGAGGGTATGTTTGTATTGTTTTGGCTTATAGTGATTGTTGTTGCTTGTGATAGTGGAGCGTATTTTATAGGAAAACTCATTGGTGAGAGAGCTTTTTCTCCAACAAGTCCAAATAAAACTTTAGAAGGGGTTGTGGGTGGCATAGTTTGTGCGGGGATTTTAGGAACTATCATAGGCTCTTTTGAATTTAGCTTGGTAAAAAGTATTTATATATCTTTAATCGTAGCTATTTTTGCTGTGATAGGGGATTTACTTGAGAGTTATTTTAAAAGACAAGCAGGTATTAAAGATAGTGGTAATTTAATCCCAGGACATGGGGGAGTTTTAGATAGAATTGATGCTGTTATCATTGCAGCATTTGCAATGGCAACTTTAGTATGATTGTACTTGGAAGCACGGGAAGTATAGGGGTTAATACTCTTTTTATCGCTAAAGAAAAAAATATAAGCATAGAAGCTTTATCTTGTGGTAAAAATATCAAGCTTTTAAATGAGCAAATAGCTCTTTTTAAGCCTAAATTTGTATGTATTCAAGATGAAAAAGATAAAACCTTAGTTGATCATGATAATGTTTTTTGTGGCCAAGAGGGCTTAAAAGCGATGATAACTGAGTGTAAAAGCTCTTTAGTGGTAAATGCTATAGTAGGTTTTGCAGGGTTAAACTCAAGTCTTATGGCGCAAAAACTTGGCAAAACCTTAGCCTTAGCAAACAAAGAAAGCCTAGTAGTAGCAGGGAAATTTTTTGACACTTCTAAGATTAAAGCCATAGATAGCGAACACGCAGCATTAAAGTGTTTGATAGATAAAAGAAAAGATATTAAAAAGCTTTTCATCACAGCAAGTGGCGGGGCTTTTTATAATTATAAAATCAAAGATTTAAAAAATGTCAGCGTAAAAGAAGCCCTTAAACACCCTAACTGGAGTATGGGGACTAAGATCACCATAGATAGTGCTAGTATGTGCAATAAGCTTTTTGAAATCATTGAAGCTTATCATCTTTATGGTATTAAGCAAATAGATGCTTTGATAGAAAGAAAATCTTTAGTGCATGCTTTGTGTGAATTTAAAGATGGTGGTATAAGCGCGTATTTTTCTCATGCAAATATGCGTTTATCTATAGCTCAAGCGATTTTAGATGAGCATGATCAAAGCTTTATAGAAAATTTAGATTTACTAGCCATTTCAAGTTTAAAATTTGAAAAAATTAGTTTAAAAAAATATCCTATATTTTCACTCAAAGATGAACTTTTGAAAGAGCCTGATTTAGGTGTGATTATAAATAGTGCAAATGAGTATATGGTGTATCAATTTTTAGCCCAAAAAGTGCAGTTTTTAGATATAGCCAAGGGCATTTTTAAAGCACTAGATCATTTTGGTGTGCCAAAGATTAACCAAATTGAAGATGTTTTTGAGTACGATAAACAAGTAAGGCTTTATTTAAACAAGGAAGTGAAGTGAGATATTTTTTAAGTGTTTTGATTTTTATAAATGTGGTTTTTGCTTTAGAATTTAGTGTTAAAGAAAAAGGAAAAAGTTTAGGTGATAACAACACAGTTTTAATCCTTGGAGGTATGCAAGGAGATGAGCCAGGTGGATTTCATGCGGCTAGCTTGCTTTTGAGTGATTATAATATCACTAAAGGTAAAATCATCGTTGCGCCAAATTTGGCTTTTGAAAGTATTATCGCTAGAAATAGGGGAAATTTTGGAGATTTAAATAGAAAATTTGCTCATATAGATGAAAGTGATCCTGATTTTCACACCATAGAGCGTATAAAAAAGCTTATTTTGGATCCTGAAGTTAATATGGTCATAAATTTACATGATGGAAGCGGTTTTTATAGACCACAATATGAAAGTAAGGATAAAAACCCAAACCGCTGGGGTAACACTAGCATTATTGATCAAAGTGAGGTAAATTCTACTAAATATGCAGACTTAGAAAGTATAGCTAAAGAAGCGGTGGAAAATATCAATAAAGCTTTGGTAAAAGAAGAACACCAATATCATTTAAAAAACACCAAAACCCAAGAAAGTAATGATAAAGATATGTTAAAGGCTTTGACTTATTTTGTAGTGTCAAATCACAAAGCGGCCTTTGCTAACGAAGCGAGCAAAAATTTACCAACACATTTAAGAGTGTATTATCATCTTTTGGCGGTGGAGTATTATTTAAAAAAGGCAAATATAGAATTTCAAAGAACTTTTGATTTAACTCCAAATGGAGTTTATAGAGCTATTGAAAAGCCTTTAGAAGTAAGACTTTTTAATGATAAAATTTTACTTTATCTTGACAAACCTACTAATGCTATAAATTTCTTACCTTTCCCTGTTAATCAAGCTTTAAATTATGAAGCAAGCAATGAAATTACAGCTGTGATTTCAAATGCTAATTCATACTCAGTCAATTACGGCAATCGCTTGCAAACAAGACTATATCCTGAATACTTTGAATTTTCAAATGCTCTAGATAGTGTTGAAATGATAGTAGATGGAAAAAATATACAAACAACTTTTGCTCAAAAAATTATGGTAAAAAATAGCTTTAAAATTCCTTCTATTGTGGGTGTAAGAGTTAATGTTATAGGTTTTGATAGAGGCATTGATGAAAGTGGTATAGAAATTAGCAAAAATCAAATGCAAAGTCGTTATTCTTTAGATAAAAAAAGAAAAATTTATAGAGTGGAATTTTATGAGTTAAAAAATGCAAATTTAACCAATCAAGCTTTGGAAAAAAAGACAAATTTTAAAGAAATTAAAAAAGCAAACATACCTGTAAAAGTCATAGAAAAAGCAGAAGAAAAAGACAAATTTATCGGTATGATTTTAGTGGAATTTCAATGAAAAGCTTAATCCTTGCTATAGAAAGCTCTTGTGATGATAGTTCTATTGCTATTATAGATAAAAATAGCTTTGAATGCATTTTTCATACAAAAATTTCTCAAGAAAATGCTCATAGTGTTTATGGAGGGGTGGTGCCTGAGCTTGCAGCAAGATTGCACAGTGAAGCCTTACCTAAAATTTTAGAAAAATGCCAAAAATACTTTGATAAGCTTTGCGCCATAGCAGTTACAAATGAACCTGGTCTTAGTGTGAGTTTGATAGGTGGGGTTGCTATGGCTAAAATGCTTGCTATTAGTTTAAATTTACCACTCATAGCTATCAATCATCTAAAAGGGCATATTTACTCTATGTTTTTAGATAAAAAAGCTAGTTTTGATATGGGTGTGTTGCTTGTAAGTGGTGGGCATACTATGGTGCTTTTTATCGATGGGCAAGGTAAAATCACAGAGCTAGCAAGAACAACCGATGATAGCTTTGGAGAAAGTTTTGATAAAGTAGCTAAGATGATGGATCTTGGATATCCTGGTGGAGCTATCATAGAAAATTTAGCTAAAAATGCAAAAGAAAGTGATTTAGAATTTAGTATACCTTTGCTTCATTCTAAAGACTTAGCTTATAGCTTTTCAGGACTTAAAAACCAAGTGCGTTTGGAAATTTTAAAAGAAGAGTTAAGCTTAGAGCGTAAAAGTAAAATCGCCTTTGCATTTCAAAAAGCAGCTATAGCTCATATTTTAAACAAGTTAGAAAAAATTTTTAAAGAGTATAAATTTAAACGCTTTGGTATAGTAGGTGGAGCTAGTGCAAATTTAAGCTTAAGAAGTCAAATAGAGCATTTATGTCAAAGCTATCAATGCGAGCTTTTGCTAGCTCCACTTGAGTATTGCTCAGACAATGCTTTGATGATAGCAAGAGCAGCTTGTGAAGCTTATGAGCGTAAAGAATTTGTAAATATAGAAGATGATCTTATAAGCCCTAAAGTAAAAAATTTACAAGGTGTGTTATGAAAAAGGCTTTTACTATTATAGAGCTTGTATTTGTGGTAATTATACTTGGAGTTTTAGCTGCGGTTGCCCTGCCAAAATTTAGCACAAGTAAAGATGAAGCAAGCACGGCTCAAGCTTTGGGAAATTTAAAAACTTTTATCAGTGATATAAGTGCTTATGTATTAAAAAATGAAAGTCTTTCAAGTATAGCTTTAATGAGTAATGTAGCAAATATAAAAAATGAAGACTTATCAAATTTACAAAATTCTGCCAAAGAGCTTGATTTTAGCGTGGGAAATGATGAGCAGTGTTTTAAAGTGCTTTTTGTGGATAAAGAAAGTGTTTTGCTTTTGGCATTTATAGTTGATAATACTCAAAAAAGCAAAGCCCAAAATATAGCAGATTTAAAAAATCAAGTCTTGAAAGATCCTAAAAATCAAAGCATAAAAACTCAATTAGACGAAGCGTTAAATGCTTTTAGCCAAAGTGAGCTTACAAGCACTTCAAAGTCTAAGGCTTGTCAAAGTCTAATTCACTCTAAAGCTTTTAAGGATTTAGCTACTAGGGTGTATTTTTTAAGCGGCACC
>NZ_JANQDB010000021.1:0-12924 GCF_024723675.1 Campylobacter sp. 1569 | reverse complement strand
CTTTAGAAATGAGAATAAGATTTTTAAATAATTTCATAAAAGATACTACTCATGAAATTAATACGCCAATTAGTGCGATATTAATGAGTGTAGAGAGTTTGGAAAGAAAAAATAATTTTGAAGAAATCAAGGCTTTAAAGCGTGTAAAAATAGCTGCTTTGACTTTAAGTCATTTATATTCAGATTTAACTTTTTTAAATTTTTCTCAAGCTTATGAGGCTAAAAAAGATTGGATATTTTTAAAAGATTTAATCAAAGAAAGAATGGAGTATTTTAAGATATTTTTGGAGCAAAAAAATATTAATTTAGAGCTTATCTTGGAAAATAATGGAAAAATTTATGCCAACAAAGAACAATTTTTTAAAATGTTTGATAATCTTATTAATAATGCTATAAAATATAATGTAAAAAATGGCCATATTAAAATAATGCTTTTAGAGCAAAGGCTCATAATAGAAGATAGTGGCTGTGGTATAGCAAAAGAAAATTTAGCCAATATTTTTGAGCGTTATTCAAGATTTAATGAAAATCAAGGTGGTTTTGGTATAGGGCTTTCTTTGGTTGATAAAATTTGTAAAGAGCATAACATTAGCGTAAAAGTAGAAAGTGAGTTAAAGAAAGGAACAAAATTTACTTTAACTTGGAAAAATTAAAATCATTTATTACTCATTTTAGCCTTTTCTTTGGCATTTATAAGCGTTGTGATAAATTCATTTAAATTTTTAGTATCGTTTTGATTTAGAGTTTGTGGGGTATGATTTAGCATTTGAGTGATTAAAACTTCGTTACTTAAGTCATTATCGCCAAATTCTCTAGCCTTTTGTAAAATTTTCAAAGCAAGTAAATTTTTTACTTCATACATTTGAACCCTTTAAATAAATTACGCTAACAATGCGCTTTGGAGTTTGGTTTTTTCTGTAAGAAAAAAATCTCTCATCATCAAAGGTGCAAAGATTGATATCAAAAATATCATTAATACCTAATTCTTTTGCTTGAAATTTAACTAATGCTTTTAAATCAAGCTTATTTTCATGTAAAAAAGGCGCAAAATTCTCTTTGCTGTAGTTTAAAATTTCACCATTAATCTCATAATTTTTAGCACAAATTCCTGCTGAAATAATGAGTTTTAAATTTTTTGCTTGAGTGTTAAAACTTTCTTGCATTTTTAAAACAGCTTCTTTTAAGATATTTTCAAAACAACCTTTTCTACCTGAATGTAAAGCTGCTATGGTTTTATTTTCATCATCATATAAAAGTAAAGGCAGACAATCAGCACTTAAAATACACAAAGCTATATTTTTCTCATTGCTAATTATCCCATCAGCGTTAAAGTGAAAATCTTTATTATAATGAGTAATGATATTAGAGTGAATTTGATTTAAAAATACACACTTTTTTATAGAATTTTCCCAAGGAAAAATATTATCATGAATTTTTGCTCTAAAAATATTATAATCTTGATCAAAGGCTACAAAAGCTTTTGCAAAATCATTTTCTAATAAAGCGATGTAATCTTGTCTATTTGTTGCCATGAGATTTCTTTTTTATAATTTAATTGTCTGTGTATATATCTTGCCAAAAGATCACTTTCTATATTTACGCGTCTTGCTATGGTGTAATTTTTAAACAAGGTTTCATTAAAGGTTATAGGAATGATAGTTAAACGAATACCATCTTTTAAAACTTCATTGATAGTTAAGCTCACTCCATCTATGGCTACACTTGCTTTATTTGCCATATAAATTTGTATATCATCAGGACATTTAATATAAAAATCAACCCCGTTTTCTTTTTTGAAAATATTAGTAATTTCGCCAATACCATCAATGTGTCCTTGCATTAAATGCCCATCTATTTTATCACCATAAGCTAGTGCGGGTTCTATATGCACATAATCTTTTAAATTTTCAATAGCTATGTGAGTTCTTGTTTCATAAGAAAGCTCAAGATTAAAACCATCGTCAAAAAGTTTTGTTACACTCAAACACGCACCATTGACTGCTATACTATCGCCTAGTTTTGGTTTATAGTTTGCTTTTAATCTTAAGGTGTTGTTTTGATATGATTTGACAAAAGCTAATTCGCGGATTAATCCATTAAACATTCAATACCTTTAATTTTTATGAGATTTTATCTAAAACTTTTAAATTTCAAAAAGTATTTTTAGTGTTTTGTTTTAAAAAATATTATATAATTTTTGCCTTTTTTATAAAAATGAGGTCAAAATATGTATGATATAATCGTAATAGGTGG
This sequence comes from Campylobacter sp. 1569, assembly GCF_024723675.1. Taxonomy (NCBI): domain Bacteria; kingdom Pseudomonadati; phylum Campylobacterota; class Epsilonproteobacteria; order Campylobacterales; family Campylobacteraceae; genus Campylobacter; species Campylobacter sp. 1569. The sequence continues at coordinate 10,671 of NZ_JANQDB010000021.1, read as the reverse complement.
CGGACATGCTGGAGTTGAGGCCAGTGCTGGGGCTGCTAGAATGGGTAAAAAAACTTTACTTTTAACTACTTTAATCGAGCAAATTGGTGCTGCAAGTTGTAATCCTGCCATAGGTGGTTTAGCAAAAGGACATTTGGTAAAAGAGCTTGATGCTATGGGTGGACTTATGGGACAAATTACCGATGAGGCTGGAATTCAATTTAGAATCTTAAATGAAAGCAAAGGTGTTGCAGTGCGTGGAAGTAGAGCACAAATTGATATGGATGCTTATAGAATTTGTGCTAGAAATAAGCTTTTAAAACTTGAAAATTTAGAAATTTCTCAAGAGCAAGCTTTGTCTTTACTTATAGAAAATGATGAAGTTAAGGGCGTTAAAACTAATTTAGAAAATACATATTTTGCCAAAAAAATCATACTTACAACAGGAACTTTTTTAAACGGACTTATCCATATAGGTGAAACCAAGCTTCAAGCAGGTAGGGTAGGTGAGCTTGCATCTGTGAATTTGGGTGAGTACTTAAAACAAAGTGGATTAAAAGTAGGAAGATTAAAAACAGGAACTTGTCCAAGAGTAGATGCTAAAAGTATTGATTTTAGTGTTTTAGAAATTCAGCCTGGAGATGAAAATCCTAAAGCTTTTAGTTTTAAAACGAAAAATTTCAAGCCTAATCAACTTCCATGTTATATAGCAAGAACAAATTTAAAAACACATGAGATTATAAAAAGCAATTTTTACCGTGCCCCGCTTTTTACAGGGCAAATTGAAGGTATAGGTCCAAGATATTGTCCATCTATAGAAGATAAGATTAATCGTTTTGGTGATAAAGAAAGTCATCATTTATTTATAGAACCACAAACTAAAGATGCAACTGAATATTATATCAACGGCTTTTCTACCTCACTTCCTTATGAAGTACAAATTGCGATGTTAAGAAGTATAAAAGGTTTTGAAAATGCTAAAATCACGCGTTTTGGTTATGCTATAGAGTATGATTATATTGACCCAACAGAGTTAAAACATACTTTAGAAACTAAAAAAATAAAAAGTCTATATTGTGCTGGGCAAATTAATGGAACTACTGGCTATGAGGAAGCTGCTGCGCAAGGTTTTATGGCGGGAGTGAATGCGGTTTTAGCAATTGATGAAAAAGAACCTTTTGTGTTAAGGCGTGATGAGGCTTATATAGGGGTGTTGATTGATGATTTAGTGATGAAAGGCACTAAAGAGCCTTATAGAATGTTTACTTCAAGAGCTGAGTATAGACTACTTTTAAGAGAAGAAAATGCTATTTTAAGACTTGGAGAATATGGATATAATTTTAAACTTTTAAGCCAAGAAGATTATGCATATATTGATAATATAAAACAAAATGTTGATAAAGGACTTGAGTTTTTACTCCAAACCACATGGACACCAAGTAAGCAAAATAATGAATTTTTACAAAGCATTGAAGAGGAAAAGATTACTTCAATAGTGAGTTTGCAAAAAATTGTCGCAAGAGCTAGTTTTAATATAGAAAAATTAAAAGCTTTAGATGAAATGTTTAAAAATATGGATGAGTATTCTTTGAATGAAATTTTAAATGAAGCAAAGTATTATCATTATATTGCAATGCAAAAAGCACAAATAGAAAAAATGAAAAACTTAAATGATTTGAAAATCCCTGAAAATTTTGATTTTAAAAGTGTGAGTGGATTGAGTAATGAAGTGGTAGAAAAACTGCAAAAATTTAATCCACCAACTATTTTTGCTGCTTCGCAAATTAGTGGTATTACTCCTGCTGCTTTGGATATTTTACATATTTATATCAAAATGAAAAAATGATAAATAAAAATTTTAATGGCTGTAAAAAATAAAGTTTTTGAAGTAGCTACTGTGTTTGGCGAAGGTTCTGTAGCTGCTACATATCATGATGGCAAGTTTTATAGAATTCTTCTTCCTGATGTTATTGCTTATAAAAATTTAAAAACTAATGAAGTAGTAGAAAATAAAATATTAATAAATAAAATTGATTCTGATACTGCTTATTATCATCAAACATTCAAAGAAAAAACCATAATGAAATTAGAAGTAAAAGAAATTGACAGCAAAACATTTGAACTTATTGATGTAATAGAAAACAATTATAAAGATGAAGAATTACAAAATATATTAAACAAATATTTAGAACCTGTTGAAACATTAGATAATTTTATACTTAATAAAGAATTTGATAGATTTGAAAAAGATATTGATTGGGTAAATAATAAAAAACTTCGTATGACTTTTTATAATGAAGATGAAGAAGATGATGAATATAATTATATAGATACATGCATACAAACATCTAGAAAAATAATTGAAAATAAAGAAGAACTAGACAAAAAAATTAAAAAATATGCTGTTGAAGAATTATTTGAATATGCTGAAGATTGGAATGTAGAAGTTACAGAAGAAGAATTTATAAATCTTATAAGTATCGATATAATAAAAATAGATTATGATAGTATGGCTTTTTGGTTAGATGACGGAGGAATTTTTGGAGGTCATAGTGTTATAATTTATACTGACACAGGTTTTGAACTTGATGGCAGTGAATTAGCTGGATAATTTTTATATAATGCTAAAATGTATAAAAATTAGAGTAATAAAAATGGAAGATAAAGAAATAAAAGAATTTAATAGTCAGTTTGAAGAAGAAATTCTTGATATTGCTTTTATATTAAAAGAATATGCTGTAGGAGCTGGAAAAGTACCTAATAAAGAAAAATATTATCAAATATCTATTTTGGCTATTGCATATAAAAATTTTGCTGATAACACAATAGTGGAAAATGAAAATATAACAATTCAAAAAAAAGATAATGATACTAAATATTATTTTAATACATTCAAGGATAAAACTATAGTAAGATTGAAAGTAAGAAAGCATAAAGATTTTGATAATGCTTTATATAAAAGATTTTTGCTTGTTGAATTAATAGAAAATAATTATGAAGATGAAAATTTAAAACCTATATTAGATAAATATGTACAGCCTGTATATTATAAAGATGAAGTATTAGGAACTTTTAAGCTTGATAAGGGTTTAAATACATTTACAAATAACATTAATTGGGTTAATAAAAATAAAGTTGAACTCGTTTTTGATAATAATGACAATATTGAAAATTCTATACAAACAGCTAGAAAAATATTTGAAGATAAAAAGGAATTAGATAAAAAAGTTAAAGAATATATTGCTAGTCAATTATTAGAAGAAGCTAATAACTATAATGAAGATGCTGACAAAGATGAGATTGATGAAAAACAATTTGCAAAATTTTTAACTTTTGAATCTATTGTTATAAGAAGCAAAGGCATAGACTTTTATGTTGATGATGGCGATGTTTTTTGGGGACATGTTATTATAGTTGAAAGCGATTTTGGTTTTAATTTCAGCAACGCTTATATAGCAGGTTGACCTTATTTTCAGTATATAAAAATTAATTTTTATCTTTGAAAGGTTAAATTTTATATAAATGTTTTTCAAAAGAAAAAATTTATCATTTTTTAGATAAACTGCTGTGTTTTACATACAAATCAAAACAAAGGAAGTAAAATGGCTACATCTGAAAGTAGACGAAGCTTTATGGGCTTTGCCTTTGGAACAGTAGCTGCTGTGGGTGGTGCTTTTTCATTAGTTGCAATGAAAAAAACATGGGATCCGCTCCCGAGTGTAAAAGCAGCAGGTATTACTACTGTAGATCTTTCTGGTATGAAAGAAGGCGAACTAAGAACGATTGAATGGCGTAAAAAGCCTATATTTATCTTAAAAAAAGATGCAGATATGGCAAAAGATAGCAATAGGGATGTTGTTGTGGGTGATGTTGCTTATACTGTAGTTATTGGTCTTTGTACGCATTTAGGCTGTATTCCAGCTTATGCTCCAAGCGAAAAATTATTTAAGTGTGCATGCCATGGTGGCGAATTTGACACTAGTGGTAAAAATGTATTTGGTCCTCCTCCAAGACCTTTGGATATTCCTCCTTTTAGAATTGATGGAACAAAATTAGTATTAGGCGAAGAAGGTCCAGAATATAAAAAAATGATCGCGGAGGCTTAATATGGCACAGATAAAAAAAGCAAACGGTATTGTAGATTGGCTTGATCAAAGATTAGCTGTAAATAAGCTTTTTAATGTTTTAATGGCTCAATATTGGATACCAAAACAAATTAACTTCTTATGGGCAATGGGTGTTATTTTAACTACTCTTTTTGCTATTTTATTTATTTCAGGTTTATTTTTAGTAATGTATTATAAGCCAGATGTGGCTTTAGCTTTTGATAGTGTTAATAAAACTATCATGCAAGAAGTAGAGTATGGTTGGCTTTGGCGTCATATGCATGGTGTGGCTGCTTCAGTTGTGTTTTTAATTATATATATTCACATGCTAACAGGAATTTATTATGGCTCTTATAAAAAGGGTCGTGAGATGATTTGGATTAGCGGTATGCTTTTATTTGTTGTATTTTCAGCAGAAGCATTTAGTGGATATATGTTGCCTTGGGGGCAAATGAGTTTTTGGGCTGCTCAAGTTATTACTCAGCTTTTTGGTGGGATTCCTTTTATAGGTGATGCATTAGTTATTTGGATAAGAGGGGATTTTGCGGTTTCTGATCCAACTTTAACTAGATTTTTTATGTTACATGTGTGTTTATTGCCTATTGTAATTTTAGCAATTATTGCATTTCACTTTTATTCTTTAAGAATTCCTCATGTAAATAATGAGATTTCAGAAGAAATTGATTTTGATTTGGAAGCTGAAAAATATTTAGCAGGCGATACAAAAGGTTCTAAAGTTATTCCTTTTTGGCCAGGATTTTTAGCTAAAGATTTTATGTACATTGCTTTATTTATGATTTTCTTCTTTTATTTGGTATGTTTTAAATTTAATTTTGCAATGGACCCGATCAACTTTGATCCAGCAAATTCTTTAAAAACACCTCCTCATATTTATCCTGAGTGGTATTTCTTATGGAGTTATGAAGTTTTAAGAGGATTTTTCTTTGATGTTGGAAGCATTAAAGCTTTTGATATAGGTCTTGCAGCATTTGGTATAGCACAAATTATTTTCTTCTTATTGCCTTGGCTTGATAGAAGTGATGTTGTAAAACCAGCACACGAAAGACCAATGTTTTTTGTATGGTTTTGGGTATTATTGATAGATTTAATTGTACTAACAGTTTATGGAAAGCTTCCTCCAACAGGAATTAATGCTTGGATAGGATTTTATGCTTCTATGGTATTTTTACTATTATTGTTAGTAGTCTTACCAATTATTACTATCATGGAAAGAAAAAGGGGCTAATAATGAGAGAATTAAAAATATTTTTTGTAGTTGTCTTTTTCACAGGTTTAGTTTATTGGGGGGTTGAGCCTTATGCACATTCAGTGATGAATCCTCCTTCAACTCCGGTTAATTTTGACTTTGCAAAAGCTGATGCAGAATTTACTAAAGGTGAAGTTGCTTTAAAAGAAAAAGCAGCAATGGATGCTAATGCTTCAGGAAGTGAAAAAGCTATAGCTAATGCTCAAAAAGCATTAGAGCTTGCTAAAAGCCAAGAAGAAGCTACTAAGCAATTATGGGAAAAAATCGCAAAAATCGATTTTAGTAAAGGTAATGCACAAAAAGGAAAAGAGCTTTTTGAAGGAAATTGTATCGCATGCCATGGTGTAAAAGCTGCTGGAATTCCTGCTACTATCACAGATTCTTCTTTGGGTGTAACACCTCCTGATTTAAGTGATGCAGGTGCTATTTATGATGAGAAATTTTTAACTGCACTTATCATTGATCCGGTTAAGGCTTTGCAAATTTCACATAAATTTAATGATGAAAATCCATTTTTAATGCCTGCTTATCCTTTAAGTGGCGATGAAACACAAGATAATCAAGATTTAGCAGATTTGATTGCGTTCTTTAAAAATACAGCTAGTGAATACGAAAAAGAATTTGATGCAAAATTAAAAGCTGATTTAGAAGAAAAATATGCTAAAAATCAAGAACTTTCAGAGCAAACAAAAACGGCTTTAATTGCAAAAGAATTTGATTTTGCTAAAAACAAACATACGTTTGAAAATGCTTGTGGAAGATGCCATGATGTAAAATATGATGGCTTTGTTTCAAGCTCAAATATGAGTGATTTAAAAAATTATCTTGGTATGACACCTCCGGATCTATCTATGATGATTCGTTCTAAAGGTGCGCATTATCTTGAAATTTTCATTAACGAGCCTCAAAAGAAAATTCACGGTACTGCTATGCCAAGAGTTGGTCTAAATGAAAAAGCACAAACTCAAGTTATTAGTTATCTTGAAAAAGTTGGTGATAGTAAAAAAGAAGAAAGAGAGCAAACAGGAATTTATATCATGATATTCTTTGCCATCTTAAGTATTTTTGCTATAGGCTGGAAAAGATCAGTTTGGTCTAAACTGCACTAATTACTCAAAGAACGCCATAAGGCGTTCTTTTTCTTCAATAATAAGCTAAATATAAAATAAAATTTGATATAATATTCCTTCATTTCACACGCATTAATTTCCTTATTAGGTTGCTTATGGGTTAAAGAATGCGGAGGAATAAACCTAATTATTTTATTTCAAGGAGAATTTCATGGTAAGCATGAGAGATTTATTAGAGTGTGGTGTACACTTTGGACACCAAACAAGAAGATGGAATCCAAAAATGAAAAAATTTATTTTTGGTGAAAGAAAAGGTATTTATGTAATTGATTTACAAAAAACACTTAGATATTTTAGATATACATATAATATCGTTCGCGATGCTGCAGCAGAGGGTAAGACAATTTTATTTGTTGGTACTAAAAAACAAGCGGGCGGAGCGATTAAAGAATATGCTGAAAAATGTGGTATGCCTTATGTAAATCATAGATGGCTTGGTGGTATGATGACTAACTTTGGAACTATCCGCCAGTCAATTAGAAAATTAGAAGTTATAGAAAAAATGGAAGAAGATGGAAGTATTAAGCTTTTAACTAAAAAAGAAGCATTAATGCTTACTAGAAAAAAAGAAAAATTACTAGCATATCTTGGTGGTATTAGATATATGAAAACTCAGCCTGATATGATTTTTGTTATTGATACTGTTAAAGAAAAAATTGCAGTACAAGAAGCTAATAGATTAAAAATCCCTGTAGTTGCTCCGCTAGATACAAACTGCGATCCTGACTTAGTTGATTTTCCAATTCCAGGAAATGATGATGCAATTCGTTCAGTTCAACTTTTCTGCCAAGAAATGGCTGAAGCAATTAATGAAGGTAAAGCATTAAGAGAGCAAGATGGCGAAGTTAGCGAAGAACAGCCTATTTCTGAAGAAGAAAAAAAAGAAGTTTTAGAAGAAGCTATGAGCGAAGAAGATTTTGAAGGAGATAAAGAATAATGGCTGAAATCACTGCACAAATGGTAAAAGAACTGCGCGAAAGTACTGGCGCAGGTATGATGGATTGTAAAAATGCTTTAAAAGATACAGATGGTGATTTTGAAAAAGCAGTGCAACTTTTAAGAGAAAAAGGACTTGGAAAAGCTGATAAAAAAGCTGATCGTTTAGCCGCTGAAGGTTTAGTAAGTGTAAAAGTAAGTGATGATTTTAAATGTGCAACTGTAAGTGAAATTAATTCAGAAACAGATTTTGTTGCTAAAAACGAACAATTTATTGCTTTAACAAAAGATACAACAGCGCATATTCAAGCTAAGAGTCTTCAGAATGTTGAGGAATTACATTCAAGTGAGATTAACGGTGTTAAATTTGAAGAGTATTTAAAAAGTCAAATTGCAACTATTGGTGAAAATTTAGTTGTTAGAAGATTTGCTACTTTAAAAGCAGGTGCCAATGGCATAGTAAATGGCTATATTCATACCAATGGTCGTGTTGGTGTAGTTATTGCTGCAGCTTGTGATAGCGAAGCTACAGCTGGTAAGTGTGGAGAATTTTTAAAGCATATTTGTATGCATATTGCTGCAATGAAGCCAAGTTATTTATCTTATGAAGAACTTGATATGGATTTTGTAGAAAATGAATACAGAGCTTTAGTTGCTGAGTTAGAAAAAGAAAACGAAGAAAGAAGAAGATTGAAAGATCCTAATAAACCAGAGCATAAAATTCCAAAATATGCAAGTAGAAAACAATTAACTCAAGAAGTAATTCAAGCAGCTGAAGAAGCGATTAAAGCTGAGCTTCAAGCACAAGGTAAGCCAGAAAAAATTTGGCCTAATATTATCCCAGGTAAGTTAAATAGTTTTATAGCAGATAACTCTCAACTTGATAGCAGACTTACTTTAATGGGTCAGTTTTATGTAATGGATGATAAAAAAACTATCGAGCAAGTAATTTCTGATAAAGAAAAAGAGCTAGGTGGAACTATCAAAATAGTTGAATTCATTCGCTTTGAAGTAGGTGAAGGCTTAGAAAAGAAAACCGAAGATTTTGCTGCTGAAGTTGCTGCGCAAATTGGTTAAAAATGGAACTTTTAAAAGCGGAAAATTTAAGCCATAGTTTTGATATTCCGCTTTTTGAAAATTTAAATTTTGCTGTAAATGCAAAAGATTGTATTGCAATATGCGGAAGTAGTGGATGTGGTAAATCTACTCTTTTGCACATTTTATCTACCTTATTAAAACCTCAATCAGGAAAAGTTTTTTATAATAATCAAGACTTATATAGTTTAAATGATGACGCTTTGCTAGAAATTCGTAGAAAAGATTTTGGAATTATTTTTCAAATGCATTATTTGTTTAAAGGTTTTTTGGCTTTTGAGAATATAGAGCTTGCGAGTGTTTTAAGCGGACAGAATATTGATTATGAATTATTAGAAAAACTTGATATTGCAGATTTAATGAATCAAAAAATCACAAAGCTAAGCGGTGGACAGCAGCAAAGAGTAAGCATAGCTAGGGTTTTAAGCAAAAGACCAAAGATTATTTTTGCTGATGAAGCTACTGGAAATTTAGATTTTAAAAATGCTTTAAATGTAATGGATATTTTGATTGATTATATCAAGAAAAATAACGCAGCTTTGATTTTTGTTACGCATGATCAAGAGCTTGCTAAAAAATGCGGCAAGGTTTTTCACTTAAATAACCATGGAATTTGTTAAATATTTAGGCGATGAAAATGTAGTTATTTTCATGCTTTTGTTTGCTAGAATGAGTGGGTTAATAGTTTTTTTTCCTTTTTTTTCTCACAATAGTATACCTTTGGTGGTAAAAACAACCTTAGCTTTATTTTTAACAATGTTTTTATATCCTTTAGCAAAGCTTGAGGGCAATACGCCTGATTCTTTTTTTATTTTATATCTTTTAAGTGAAGTACTTTTTGGTATGATGGCGGGGTTGATTTTGCAAATGACTTTTGCTATTTTACAAATGGCAGGTGAGCAGGTTTCTTTTACCATGGGATTTTCTATGGCTAGTGTTATGGATCCTACAACTGGTACAAACACACCTGTAATCTCACAAGTTTTAAATTTATTAGCTTTACTTGTATTTTTGGCCTTTGATGGACATCATTTAGTTTTGCTTTTTATATCCAATTCGTTAGAATACATTAGTTTAGGTGGGTTTTATCCACATGAAAATTTAATGCTTTATTTAAATAAAGCCATGGTAAATATTTTTGTACTTGGTTTTTCTATGGCTTTTCCGGTTTTGGCTATATCTTTATTATCAGATGTAATCTTTGGTATGCTTATGAAAACTATGCCTCAGTTTAATCTTTTGGTAGTGGGGTATCCTATTAAGATATTCTTATCTTTTGCAGTGCTTATTGCTATTTTGCTTATTATGATGCAGTATTTTAAAAATTTAACAATGAAAAGTTTTGAGCATATGGAATTATTATTTTTTAATATATAAGCAATAAATAATTAAAAATGTTTTAAAATAAGATATTTCTTTAATTTTGGGAGATGACAGATGAAGGTTTTGCTGATAAATTCTAATACGGCTGTTTCAAAGCTAATCAGTTTAGGGGTTCAAAAATTAGGTTATGATTTTGAAGAAATTACAAATACTGAGGAGCTTGGAGAATTTTATGATGTTATTATTATAGATCATGATATTGAAGCTAGTTTAGATGATTTAAAAAGCAAATGTAATAGATTGATTTGTTTATTACCTAGAAACCAAGAGCAAGTAGAAGGCGTAGAATGTTTATATAAACCTTTTTTACCAACTGACTTTATAGAGCTTTTGGGTGGTGAAAAAACTTTAAATGAAGATAAAAATAATACTTTAGAAGAAGATGAATTAAATTTTGACGATAATGTTTTAATTGATAAAGATACGCCTTTAGATGGAAATGAACTTTTAGCTGGTATTGACTTGTCTGAGCATGAAGAGAGTTTAAGTGAAGATGATTTAAGTTTGCAAGAAGAATTTTTTGAAGAGACTTTAGATGATGAATTAAAAGCTGGCAATATACCTGAAACAACAGATATATTAGTAGATGAAAAAAAAGATGAAGATGATTTGGTGTTGCTAGATGATTTACATGAAGAAAATATAGAAGAAAATATAGAAGAAAATATAGAAGAAAATATAGAAGAAAATATAGAAGAAAATATAGAAGAAAATATAGAAGAAAATATAGAAGAAAATATAGAAGAAAATATAGAAGAAAATATAGAAGAAAATA
>NZ_JANQDB010000020.1:0-16197 GCF_024723675.1 Campylobacter sp. 1569 | reverse complement strand
GGACTGAAATAGTTTTAAATTTATAAATACCCTAAAAATAGTAGTTTAAAAGAAAAAAATATTATAAAATTTTAACATATTTTTTTACTAAAGATATGCTTAGTAAACTGGTAATAAACACAAAAAAAATATAAAAATAAAAATATTTCTCATACATAAAATTAACGATAAAGGGTGTTAAAAAGCCTAAAATCGCATAAGAAATATTATAAGCAAAAGAAAGACCGCTTGATTTTAATTCTGTAGTAAAAATTTGGGTCATAAAAATAGGAGCAAAAGCTATAATACCTTGTGCAAAACAAGCAAGCAAATAAAACATTAAAAACCACTCATTATAAAAGCTAAAACTTATGCCAAAAATTCCAAAAAACAAAGTAAAAATCAAACAAATTCTAAAATGTCCTAAAAAATCTGCTAAATATCCTTGCACTAAACTTCCTAGTATGATCATCACTATGGCCAAATTTTGATATGTTAAAGCAGTAGTTTTACTTACTCCTAACAAGCTTTCAAAATATTGTGGCAATATCATTAAAGTAGCTACTCCGCTTGTTAAAACCACAGTAAGTAAAGCACATATTAGCATACTTTTTTTATGTGTTTTTAAAGCTTGTAAAAGTGGGAAATTTAAGATTTTTTCTTTTTCTTTTATATCTTTAAAAGCTGGTGTTTCATTAAGCTTTGTACGTAAAAATAAAGCTAAAATACCAAAAAATCCTCCTATAAAAAAAGGAATTCTCCAAGCAAAGCTTTCTACTTCTTCTTTATCAAAACACACATATATACTTAAAGTCGCTAAATTTCCAAGTAATAAGCCTAAAGTCAAAGTCGCTGAAATAAAACCAAGTGCTAAGCCAAGTCTTTTTTTACTCACAAATTCACTCACAAAAATCCAAGCACTACTAACTTCAGCTCCTATTGCTAGTCCTTGAGCTATCCGTATAGTAAAAAGCATAAAAGTAGCAAAAAGTCCTATACTTTCATAAGTAGGTAAAAAGGCTAAAATAAAACTCGGTACGACCATTAAAAGCATGCTAATATAAAAAACATTCTTACGTCCTTTAATATCTGCAAAATGCGCTAAAACAACAGCTCCAAAAGGTCTAGCTAAATACCCTGCCCCAAAGGCTACATAGGTATAGATTAATGGCCAAAAATCATCATTTTGAGGAAAGAAAATTTTTGCAAAAACACTTGCAAAGAAGATAAATAAAACAAAATCATAAAATTCCAAAATACCACCTAAAGAAGCATAGATGGTATTTTTTAAAGCTTTTTGCATTATTAAATTTTGCCACCTTCGATTACTACATCATCGGCTTTTATATCATCGCTAAAAAATGGTTTTAAGGTTTCATCATAAGCTTTATGAAAAAATTGTTCATTTTGTAATTTCAAAATCAAATCATTGATAAAATTTAACATAGCTTTATCACCTTTTTTCACAGCAGGAGCTATAACATCATGATTTCCGAGTTCTTTAATTACTACTTCAAAATTTGGATTTTCTTTAGCCCAAGCAAAAAGCAATGCATTATCATGGCTTAACGCATCACCTCTTTTGCCGATTAAAGCTGCAAAAGTTTCTGTGTTTTGATCAAATTTAATAGTTTTAATTTCTGGCATATTTTTTGTAAAATATGCATCAGCTGTTGTGCCTTTATTTAAAATTAAAGTTTTGCTTTTTAAATCATCTATGGTTTTAATATCTGATCCTTTAGGAGCCACTACTCCAAGAGCAACTTTCATATAAGGTAATGCAAAATCAACCACAGCTTCTCTTTCTGGAGTTTTAGTAAAATTAGCTAATATCAAATCAACTTTGTTTGACTCTAAAAACTCTACTCTATTTGCTGCTTCAACAAGCACAAATTGTACTTTAGACTCATCCCCTAAAAGCTCTTTTGCAATACGTTTAGCAAAATACACATCATAACCTTGATTTTTCCCTTGCGCATCTAAATAACCAAATGGAGGTTTATCACCAAATACACCTATGCGGATTATACCTTGTTGTTTAACCTTCTCTATGGAATTTTCATTAGAACTTGAATTGGAACATGCACTAAAAAAAAGTGCAATTAAAAAAGACAAAAGAAAAAAATTTTTCATATTTTACCTTTAAAATAAAAATTTATTCTTTACCTTATAATATTTTTTTAAATATTTATGTAATTTTTTATTTATTTTAATGAAAATCAAATAAATTGAGAAATTTTTTCGCACGAGAAGTTTTTGGATTTTCAAAGAATTCATCAGGCTTTGAAATTTCTACTATTTTTCCATCATCCATAAAAACTATTTTATCAGCAACTGCTCTTGCAAAACCCATTTCATGCGTAACTATAAGCATAGTCATACCATCTTTTGCTAAATTTAAAATCACATCTAAAACCTCACGCACGATTTCAGGATCAAGTGCTGCTGTAACTTCATCAAAAAGCATAATTTCAGGATTCATACAAAGGCTTCTAACTATAGCTATACGCTGTTTTTGCCCGCCACTTAACTCTTTAGGATAAGCTTTTAATTTATGCAAAAGTCCTACTCTATCAAGCCAGTATTTTGCTTCTTCTAAAACCTCTTCTTTTTTTCTTTTTTGCACCTTCAAAGGTCCTAAAAGTATATTTTGCTCCACATTTAAATGATCAAAAAGCTCATAAGATTGAAACACCATACCTATTTTTTGGCGAATTTGAGTCCATTTTTTATAATTTTTATCAATTTTCTCATCATCTACAAAAATAGCTCCATCAGCCATTTCTTCCAAGCCATTAATACATCTTAAAAGTGTAGATTTCCCACAACCACTTGGACCTAGTATAACCACTACTTCTTTTTGATTTACTTCTAAATTTATATCTTTTAAAACATGATGATCATCATAATATTTTTGTAAATTTTGTATTTTTAAAATACTCATATTAACTCCATTTTTTCTCTAAAAACTTTGAATATACCGACAAAGGATAACAAAGTATAAAATAAATCAATAAAATCAAACCATAAATCACAAAAGCCGCGTAAGAATTTTGAAATAAATTAAGTTCAATCACTTGTTGGCCTACTTTAATAAGCTCTATACCACCGATTAGATAAATCACTGAAGTACTTTTGATAATTCTTGTAAAAAGATTAATACTCATTGGTAATAATCTTCTTAAAGATAAAGGTATGATGATAAAAAGATAAACTTCAAATTTATTAAAGCCTAGTGAAAGTCCCGACTCATACTGGTGTTTTGGTATGCTTGCTAAAGACGATCTAACCAAATCCATCATCTCAAACACACCCCAAATACTAAAAACAATAATACTTGAACCCAAAGCACTTAAATGCCATCCAAACCATTTAGCTAAGCCAAAATGCACTATAAAAAGCCAAACGATCAAAGGCATAATACGCACAAATTCAAGCATAAAACGACAAAAAGCATAAAGGAATTTGTTTTTAGAATGCATTAAAATTCCAAAAAATACCCCTCCTATAAGTGAAATCAAAACACTAATTAATGAAAGTTCTAAAGTAACATTTAAACCTTGTGCTAGTCTAAAAAAGGTATCTTGATTTAAAATTTCAAACATAATTTAACCTTTTTTCTATACGGTTTAACACTAAAGATAAAGGTAAAATCAAAATCAAATAACAAAGCACCAAAGCAAATAAAGCCTCGTTACTTTTATAATAAAGTCCTATAAGATCTTTAGCCACGTATACTAAATCTGCTAAAGCAATAATGCTTACCACTGAAGTTTCTTTGAGTAAAAAAATGATATTTGCACTAATGCTTGGCATAGCTATACCCAAAGCTTGAGGCATAATAACATAACGGAAATTTTGCCATTTGCTTAGACCCAAAGAAAGTCCTGATTCGTATTGTTGTTTTTTCACTGCTTCCATACCCGCTCTTAAACTCTCAGCCATATAAGAACCACCTAAAAAGCTAAGTCCTATCACAGCACAAACAAAAGAACTAAGGTGTATCCCAAACTCAGGTAAGGCATAATATAAAAAGAAAAGTTGGATTAATAAAGGTGTATTTCTTGAAAATTCTATATAAATTTTACAAATTGCATTTAAAAAAGAAAATTTAAAATAACTCACTCCCACACAAAATAAACCCACTAAAAATGAAAAAAACACTCCATAAATAGCAAGTTTTAAAGTAAGCCAAGAAGCTTGTATAAACATAGGGCTAAACTTGATTAAAAAATCAAAATCCATAAAACCTTCCATACTTTAAATACAATATTGTAACAAATAAGACTTAAAAAGACTTAATTAAATTTTGCATTTTCTCTTTATTTAAAATTGCTATTTTACCTTTATTTGTGCAAATAAGCTCATTTTGTTTTAATTCTTTTAAAAAACGCGACAAAGATTCTGGAGGTAAATTTAAAATCACAGCGATTTCTTTTTGCTTTAAATTTTGTAATTTTTCTTCATTTTCTAATAAAAAGTTGACTAGTCTTGACTTTAAATCCAAAGATTTTTGTCTGATGAAATTCTCTAAAATTCGAATTTTACCGATTAAAGAAGTCAAAAGTAAAAAGCTAAATTCCCCATTTTCTAAGCATAATTTTTTAAATTCATTAAAATCAAAAACACAAATTTCACAATCTTGCTCACAAATTGCATTAGCTGGATAATCAATACCCTCAAACACAGGCATTTCAGCTATAAAATTTACTGGAGTTAAAGTATGAAGTGTTAATTCAAAACCTTTTGCATTCACCTTATATATACGCACTTTTCCACTTAGTAAAATATAAATTTTATTTGCTTTTTCACCTTGAAAAAATAAAATATTTCCTTTATTAAAATGTTTTTTCTTGCCTTTAGAAATTAAAATTTCAAAGTGTTTATCCATTTTCTTTTTCCATATTTTTAATACTTTCTTTTGCTTTTAAAACTAGCTCTTCATCATCTGCAAAATCAAAAAATTTAAAATGATTTCCATGTTGCACTTTACCATCTAGTAAGTCCCCACTTAACCTATTTTTTAAATCAAGCTCAGCTATTTTAAACCCATCTAAAGTTTTAGCAAATTCAAGCAAACGACTTGGAATTTCTTTTTGCTTAGTATATAAATAACAAAAACTCTCAAGCCCTACTCTACCTACCCTACCGCGAAGCTGATGCAAGGTAGCAAGCCCAAGTCTTTCAGCTCCAACAACTACAATCACGCTTAGTCTTGGTAAAGAAATTCCCACTTCAACCACGGTCGTAGAAAGTAAAATCGTGCCTTTTTCTCTAAATTCTTGCAAAATTTGATTTTTATTTTTATCTTTTCCATGGGTTACATAGACATTTTTGTATTTGTTTATCCAATATCCTTGTGCTTGTTCTAGCGATAAATAATCTATATTTTCACTTTCATTTACCAAAGGATAAATGATGATTATTTGATGATTTTTAGCAAGTTCATCATCGATTTTTTTAAGCAAATATTTAAAATCCTTATCTTGTATACAAAAAGTTTTAATGTCTTTTTTAAAAGGCATTTGTTTGATAAAACTAAAATTTACAAGCTCACTTTGTATCATAGAAAGTGTTCTTGGTATAGGTGTAGCGGAAAATTGCACAATATGTGGAGTATATTGAGAGTTTTTGCTAAGCTCACTTATTTTTTGTCTTTGATTAGAACCAAAGCGGTGTTGCTCATCTATCATCACTAAAACTGCTTCAAATTCTTCTTGATGAATAAGTGCATGTGTACCTATGATAAAATGGGCTTGTTCTTTTAATTTTACTAAATCTTTATCCTTTTTACCACCTTTTAAAAGCAATACATTAATAAAATCAGGTAAAAGTCTTTTTGCTTCATGATAAATTTGCTCTGCTAATATACTAGTTGGAGCCATTAAAATAGCTTTTTTAGGATATACAAGCAAACTTGCAGCAAGTATAACCAAAGTCTTGCCACAACCCACATCGCCCATCACCACACGCCTTTTAGCGACTTTATTTTGCAAATCTTTTTTAATATCTTCTATTGCTAAAAGCTGATCTTTTGTTGGGCTAAATTCTAAACCTTTAAGCCAAGAGCTTATATCAAAAAGTTCTATTTTATAAGCATTTTGTGATATTTTTTTACCCTTTAAACGCCTCAAATGATTAAAAATTTCTATATATTTTAAGTCTTTAACTATAACGTTAAAATTTTCATAAAGAGCTAAATCATCATAATTGTGTAAATTCAAAAGAAGATTAATGTATTTTTGTTCTAAATTTAATGCTTTTAAGTTAGCTTCATTGACATATTTTACGATAAGTTTTTTTATACTTTCATCTTTAATAGAGCTAATTTGGTATTTAGGGACTATTTGACCTATGTTTTTTACTATTTTTGGGTTTATAAACTGCCAAATTCCATTAAAAAAATTCATCTTTGCATGGATACAAACCAAAGTATTATGCTTAAAAATTTTAAAATGCCATTTATTAGGATGAAAGATTACTATATTTGCTTTTATACCCCATTCTAAACATTCACAAAGCATAAAAAGCTGAGAGTGGTGATTTTGCGTGCTAATAATTTTTACATTTTGAGTGCAAAATGTATCTTTTGGAAACTTTGAAATTCTAAAATCATCAAATTTTTTAGGTAAAATCAAAGCTAAATCGATACAATTTTTAACCCCTAAAGCATGAAGTAGTTTTAAATCCTTTTCTTCAACTTTCATTTTCTATACTTGCAAAACTCACTTTGGTAATTTCACTATGTGCTTTGATAAAGTCATTTAACTCATTTAAAGTAGTGTTTTTAATCTTTTGCATTTCTTCTTTTAAATTTCCAAGTTTTAAACCATGCAAATATTCATTTAGCATTATATCTAATCTTTTAGCCAAGCTTTCATACCTTAAAGGCATAGAGCCTACTAAAAATTGTTTAGCTAGTTGAAATTCTTTTTCATTTACTCCATTTTGGACAAAGTTTTCAAAAACTTCCTTAACTAAAGTTTTAGCCTCATTAGAACTTTCATTTTTAGTTTGCAAATACCCAAAAACTCTACTATAATTTAAATTTACATCAAGCATAGCATATGCTGAATACGCTAAACCTCTTTTTACACGCACTTCTTCCATTAAACGCGAACCAAAACCACCTTGACCCAAGATAAACAAAGCAAGTTTAGCTAAATACATTTTCTCATCATTAATTTGTATATTAAATGGAGAACAAAAGTATATATAAGCTTGCTCGGTGCTTTTTTGCTCACTTACTTCTATACTCTCATCAATGAGTTTATAACTTTTGTTTTGATTTGGGGTATTTCTTTTTAAAATTTGGCAAATTTTTTCTGCTTTAATCTTTACTTCATTTTCTTTAATATCTCCACCAAAAACAAATAAAGCATTATCAAGCACTAAATTTTCATCCATAAAATCTTGTAATTCTTTTAAATTAATCTTTTCTATACTTTCTTTAGTTCCATCAAGGCCACTAGTAAAAATTTCATCTTTAAAAACATTCTTATTTAAAAGTCTTTTTGCTTGATAATCATAATCAGTATTTAAACTCGCAAGTTCACCTAAGGCTAAAGTTTTTAATCTTTGTAAGATTTTTTCTTCAAAACGCACATTTAAAAACAATTCTTGTAATTTTTCCAAAGCAAAATCAAAATGTTCTTTCAAGCACTTAATACTGATTTGAAAATGCTCAAAACTAGCCTTAGCATAAAGCTCTATAGCACGGTATTCTAAGCTTTTAAAAAACTCATCATTGCTTCCTTCGTTTAAAATCCTAGCAAGCATACTTGCACAACCTCTATTATGTTTTTCTGCTATTTTTCCACTATTTTTAAAAATGAGCTTAAAAAATACTACAGGAAGCTCATTTTCATACTCATATATTATGTCTATTTTAGTATCATTGAAGTTTAAATTTAACATTAAAACCTTTCTAAAATATTATAAGCTGTGTCGCGTTTAGCAGGTAATTCCCCTATATCTTTGATAAGTTCTATCATTTGCTCTTGGTTCATTCTATATTTTGCACCCGCTGCGGCTACGACATTTTCTTCCATCATAGTTGAACCTAAGTCATTTGCACCAAATTTTAAAGCAAGTTGGCCTATTAAAGAACCTTGCGTTACCCATGAGCTTTGTAAATTTTTAAAATTATCCAAATACAATCTTGCTAAAGCCAGTAATCTTAAATACCTATTAGAGCTTTGTTTGATGATTTCAGGATGTTTTTTAATCAAAGGAGTATTTTCGCTTTGAAATGACCATAAAATAAAAGCTCTAAAGCCATTTGTTTTATCTTGTAAATTTCTTAAATGATCAAAATGTTCGATAATTTCCTCATCATTCTCAACCGTACCAAACATCATTGTAGCAGTACTTTTCATACCTATATTATGCGCACTCTCATGCACCCTAAGCCAAGTAGCTGTGTCGCATTTATGTGGTGCGATGATATCTCTTACCCTATCGCTTAATACTTCAGCACCCGCTCCAGGTATAGAAAAAAGTCCTTTGGCTTGTAATCTTTCTAAAACCTCTTCTATAGAAATTTTAGAAACTCTTGCTATATAAGCTATCTCTACTGCTGAAAAACCATGCACAGTGATAGTTGGATAATTAGTTTTTATATAAGAAAGTAAATCTTCATACCATTCTATTTTAAGTTTTGGGTGTACTCCGCCTTGAAATAAAATTTGCGTTCCACCTATAGCTTGTAATTCTTCTATTTTTTGTCCTATTTCTTCATATTTTAAAATATAAGAATCATCATCTTTTTCTTTTCTACAAAAAGCACAAAAATCACAATCAATACAACAAATATTCGTATAATTTATATTTCTATCTACCACAAAAGTAGTTATTTTTTCAGGATGAAGCTCTAATTTTCTCTCATATGCCATTGCGCCTAGTTCGTATAAAGGTGCATTTTGGAGCAAATTTAACGCTTCTTTTTTACTTAATCTACTCATTCTTAAACCTTTTTATAAAAAAGGATTATTATAACATTTAAATGTAAAATAATCTTAAAAACGCTATAATCAAGCCCTTTAATTTCATATATTCATAGGATACTCATGACTTATAGGTCTTTACTTAAAAATAATAAAACTTTTCGCCTTTTAGCAACAGTACAATTTATAAGTTATTTTGGTGCGTGGTTTTCTCAAGTAGGTGTTTTTACCCTTTTAACTAAAGAGCTCAGTGCACCTGCTAATATCATAGGTTTTTCAGCTATTTTTGTTTTTTTACCTTCTATTATACTTGCACCTATAAATGGGGTTATAGTAGATAGATTTAAACCTAAGAATTTATTGCTAACAATGATTAGCATTGAGATGATTTCTATTTTTATGCTAATTTTTGTAAATTCTTTAGCTATGCTTTGGTTTTTATACTTTTTAACCTTTGTGCGTATGGCGGTTGCAAGTATGTATTTTCAAACAGAAATGTCGGTTTTGCCTAAAATTTTAACCCCGCAAGAATTAAAACTAGGTAATGAACTTCATAGTATTATATGGGCTGTATCATATGCTTTAGGTATGGGTGCAGCAGGACTTTTTATAGATCTTTTTGGAGTAAAACCAGCTTTTATAGCCGATACTTTAATGCTATTTTGTGCCATGCTCATACTTAAAACTTTGATCTTGCCTAATGAAAAAAATACCACACAAAATAATCTTTTTATACTAATCAAAGAAGGTTTAGCTTATGTATTTAGCAATAAAAAAATCATTCATTTGATTTTACTTCATGGAGTTGTGGGGATAACTGCTTATGATGTTTTAATCACACTTTTAGCTGAATATGAATACGCAAAAGTTATTTCTATACCTCTAGCCATAGGGCTTTCTAATGCCATAAGAGCCATATCTTTACTCATAGGTCCTTATGTGCTTAGTCCTTATATTAATAAAAATACTTTAGTGTATTTATATCTAGCACAAGGTATAGGCATCATGCTTTGGGCTTGCTTGCAATTTAACTTTTATCTTGCCTTTATAGGCTTAGTAATGGCAGGTTTTTGTACTTCATCTTTATGGAGTTATACTTATACACTTTTACAAAATGATTGCGATAAAAGATACTATGGTAGAGTGATTGCCTATAATGATATGGTATATTTAACTTTTAGTGCAATTATTGCTTTTTCAACAGGGTATTTATTTGAATTTTATGGAGTAAAATTAAGCCATTTTACTTTTGGCTTAGGAGTATGTTTTATCTTTGCGGCGATTTATTGGTGGTGGTTTAATAAAAAATATAATTAATCCACCTTAGAATAATAAACCCCACCCGCTGAAAAATTCTTATCAAAATAAGCTGTCTCAGGTACAAGATCTGACTTACCAGGGTAAATTCTACCCTCTCTATTTAAGATTTTGTAAAAACGCTCCATAAGTCTTATTTTAAAATCTTGATCAAAATATATCATCATATTTCTTGAAAAAATCACATCAAATTTTCCAAGCTTAAACAAAGAATCATCAAAAACATTGCAAAGCTCAAAACGACATCTGCAAGCTAAAGTTTCTTTTTTTAGATGATACATTCTATCTTTTATATCAAAATAACGCGTCTTTTGCATAGTATTTAATCTAGCTACTGAGCGTTCTGAATATATCATTTCATTACATTTATCTATCATTTTTTTATTAATATCTATACCAACTATATTCATACCTTTGATAAAATTCTCACTTGCCAAAATAGCCAAAGAATATACCTCTTCACCACTTGAGCATGGAGCACAAAGTACATTTACAGGTCGATCAAGAGATTTGATATAAAAAATAACATCTTTTAATTGCTCTAATTCTCTAAAAAAATAAGTCTCACAAACTGTGATAAAATCCATAGTTTCTTGTTTTAAATTTCTTTGAAACTGCACTTTTTCATTTAATTCACTAAGACTATTTAAACCTAATTCTTGTAAAAATTTAGGAAGCTTTATAAGCAAAATATCTTTTTTTGTATTTAGATTATTACCACTTATTTGCTCTACTATTTTTACAAAATCATGCATTTCGTTTTCTGTAATTTTTATCATCTTTTTTTCCTACGATTTAATAAAATTTGTTATTTCTTTTTTAAGCTCTATTAAGCTCATAGGTTTTAAATTAGGATTAACATCTCTGGCTTTTTTTGGCATTCCATATACTATAGAATCTGCTTCGTTTTCACATAAACATCTTACACCAACCTTATAAAGTTCAAATAAAGACTTAGCACCATCATCACCCATTCCTGTCATAATCAAAGCTAAAATTTTATGATATTTACAAAGCTCTACAGCAGAATAAAACAACACATCAACCCCTGGATTAAAACTGCTTGTTTCTTCTGTTATATTTAAAGTCAAGGCATTATTTCCATTTAAAACCATATTTCTTTGACAAATGTAAATTTTATTTTTCAAAACTTCCTTATCACTTGGTATAATCACCTCGCTTAATGCTTCTTTGTTAAACTGATTTACAAAAGAAGGAATAAATGCAGGATTCATATGCTGAGCAATTACTACTGCACAATCTTTTAATTCCACATCGTTTAGTAAAAATTTTAGTTGCCCTGGACCACCTGTTGAAGAACCAATTAATATAAGCTTCATTTTTTACCTTAAATAATTATTGTTATTATATCAAATAAATATTTGAAACATAAAAAATAATTGTATATAAGAAAGAAAAATTTTAATTAAATATGATAAAATTAATACTTTAAATTTCAAAAATGACAAAGTGAATGTTAAATGTTAAGAGAAAAAATTTATATTGCAAGTGATCATGCTGGTTTTATTTTAAAACAAGAAATTGTTAAATTTTTACAAGAAAAAAATATAAGCTTTGAAGACTTAGGCCCTTTTAGTGAGGATCGCTGTGATTATCCTGATTATGCGCATTTATTAAGCTCTAAAATAAACGAAAAAAGTTTTGGAATTTTAGTATGTGGATCAGGTATTGGTATGAGTATAGCAGCAAATCGTCATAAAAATATACGCTGTGCTTTGTGTAATGAATCTTTAAGTGCTAAGCTTTCAAGAGAACATAATGACGCAAATGTTTTAGCCTTAGGAGCTAGATTAATAGGAGCTGATATGGCTTTTGAAATTATCTCAAATTTTATCAACACTTCTTTTAGTGGTGGAAGACATTGCATGCGAATTAGTAAAATAGAGGAAAGATTATGATCTTAAGTTGGCTTGTATTAACTGTATTAATTTGTGTTAGTATTTATATGACTATTATGCTACTTTATTATAAAACCCTACTCCATAAAGAAAAAGTAGCGAAAGAATTTATAAAAAATAACCTTGATGATACTGAAATTGTTATTAGAAAATTACAAGTGCAACTTCAAAGAAGTTTAGGAAATATAGATATTTTAACTGAAGAATTAAACAAAAGTAAAGCAGACTTAACTTCTCTTAGAACAAGAAATTCACAATATCGTATTGAAAATGAAAAACTTAGACAAAGAATTAAAGAATTAGAAGCAAAAATAGAGGCATTATTATGATGAAAGAACAAGATAAAAAATATTTATTAGATAGCATTAGAGCTATTAAGGATTTTCCAAAAGAAGGGATTATTTTTAGAGATATTACTACTTTATTAAACAATAAAGAAGCATTTGCATTTTTAATGGATCATTTAGTTGAAAAATATCAAAACACAAAGCTTGATTATATTGTTGGTATAGAAAGTAGAGGTTTTATTTTTGGAGCTGCCTTAAGCGCTAGATTAAGACTTCCTTTTGTGCCTATTAGAAAACCTGGAAAGCTACCTTCAAAATGCTTACAAGAATCTTATAGCTTAGAATATGGCAGTGATACTATAGAAATTCATATTGATGCTTTTAACAATCAAGAAGCAAATGTTTTACTTATAGACGATCTTTTAGCTACAGGTGGCACAGCTATCGCTGCTGTGAAACTTATAGAAAAACTCAATGCAAAATGTATAGAAGCTTGTTTTTTACTAGAGTTAAAAGATCTATATGGAGCTAAAGAATTAGCTAAATTAACTTCTGTTTATAGTGTCTTAGAGGTATAAAATGGAAGAATTTTTAAAACAACTTTTATATGATTATAAAAACTGGGCTTACATCATCGTGTTTTTATGGTGTATACTTGAGGGAGAACTTGCGCTTATTTTAGCAGGTATTTTTGCACATGAAGGCCATGTAAATTTAGGACTTATTATTTTCATAGCGGGCTTAGGTGGCTTTGTAGGTGATCAAATATACTTTTATATAGGAAGATATAATAAAAAATACATTCAGAAAAAACTTCGCACCCAAAGACGTAAATTTGCCATAGCACATTTACTTTTACAGCGTTTTGGTTGGCCAATTATTTTCATACAAAGATATATGTATGGCTTTAGAACTATTATACCTATGAGTATAGGATTAACGCGTTATAGTGCTAAAAAATTTGCTTTTATTAATCTCATTAGTGCTTGGGCTTGGGCTGCTATAACCATCTTACTTGCATGGTTTTTTGGAAAAGAAATTTGGCTTGCAGTAGAATGGGCTGGTGATCATTGGTATTTTGCAGTGCCAATTATTGCTGGCTTTTTACTTGCTTTGTTTTTAGGTATGAAACAAATAGAAAAATCTATACTTAGAAAAAGGACACATAAATGAATTTTAATTTCATAGAAGAAAATATCAGCTCTATAAATGCTGATTTTGAAATCATTTTAATACAAGATAAAAAGATAGAAAAATACACTCAAAGTCAAGAACTTTTTAAACTCTCAAACTATAAAGGTGAAGGAATTTGTATAGATATGCAAAATAAAATTCTTTACAATGAACTTAAAAGTTTGGAATATGAAGATATAAGACTTGCTTTTGCAAACGCTTACAAGGCTTTAAAAAAACTTGAAATTCAAAGCATTAAAACAAAAAGCATTGTAGGAAAATGTGTAGTAAATAGTTTTAATGCCATGATTCAAGGATTTGCTTTTGGCGCTTATGAATTTAACAAATATAAAAAAGAAAAAACACCGAGCAAGTTAGAGAATATTTTCATCTCAAAAGATGAAATCAATGACAAAACATACAACCTAGAAAAAGCTTGTATAGGTATAAACTATGGTCAGGTTTTTTCCAATGCTTGTGATTTTGCAAAAAATATTGTTAATGAAATTCCTCAAATTTACACTCCAGCTAAAATGGCTGAAGATGCACTCAATCTAAGCCAGAATGACCGTAAAATTTCATGTAAAATTTATGAAAGTGATTTCTTAGAGCAAGAAAAAATGCAAGCATTTTTAGCAGTAAATCGTGCTTCAATCCATCCTCCAAAGCTCATTCATCTTTCTTATAAACCACAAAATCCAAAAATGAAAGTAGTTTTTGTAGGTAAAGGGCTAACTTATGATAGTGGTGGACTTAGTCTAAAACCTGCTGATTATATGCTTACAATGAAATCAGACAAAAGCGGTGGTGCAGCTGCAATGGCTATCATCAAAGGTGCAAGTGAGTTAAACCTTGATATAGAAGTACATTCTATCATCGGCGCAACTGAAAATATGATAGGTGGAAATGCCTATAAACCTGATGATGTACTTCTTTCAAGAGAAGGTGTGAGTATAGAGGTTAGAAATACCGACGCTGAGGGAAGGTTAGTTTTAGCTGATTGTCTTTCACTTGCTCAAGATCTAAAGCCTGATTTATTAATAGATCTTGCTACTTTAACTGGGGCTTGCGTGGTAGGACTTGGAGAATATACAAGTGCTATTATGGGAAATAATGAAGATTTACAAAATGATTTTTTCAAAGTAAGTAAAAAAAGCGGGGATTTAGCTACTATTTTACATTTTAACCCTCACTTAAAAGAACTTATAAAATCAAATATAGCAGATGTTAGCAACACCTCTTCAAGTCGCTATGGTGGGGCTATTACTGCAGGGTTATTTTTAAATTCTTTCATTAGAGAAGAATACAAAGACAAATGGTTACATTTAGACATCGCAGGGCCAGCTTACTTGGAAAAAGCTTGGGGTTATCACAGCTTTGGTGCAAGTGGAGCAGGTGTTAGAATGTGCCTTTCATATTTACTTTATCTCTCAAGGAAACAAAAATGAGTTTATCAGTTGGTATAGTAGGACTTCCAAATGTTGGAAAATCTACCACTTTTAACGCACTAACAAGAGCACAAAATGCTGAAAGTGCAAATTATCCATTTTGCACCATAGAACCAAATAAAGCAGTGGTGCCAGTGCCTGATCATCGCTTAAAAGAACTAGCAAAGATTGTCAATCCACAAAAAATCATACGCTCAAATATTGAATTTGTTGATATAGCAGGTTTAGTAGCAGGAGCTAGCAAAGGCGAGGGTTTGGGTAATAAATTTTTATCTAATATACGCGAAACAGAGATGATTTTACATATTGTTCGTTGCTTTGATGATGAAAATATTACCCATGTTGCAGGTAGTGTCGATCCTGTGCGTGATGTGCAAATCATAGAAACAGAGCTTATACTAGCAGACATAGAACAACTTAGTAAAAAAATAGAAAAACTCACTAAAGGTGCAAAAGCTAACGAAAAAGGTGCAAAAGAAAGCTTAGCTTTAGCTAATGAGCTTTTAGAACATTTAAATCAAAATAATAGTGCAAGCTCATTCCCAAATAAAAACGAAGTCTATCATGCTCTTATAAAAGAATTAAGATTACTTTCTGCTAAAGAAGTGATATATGGAGCAAATGTAGATGAAAACTCACTTTTAGAAGATAATGAATTTGTGAAAAATCTTAAAGAATTTGCCGCAAAATCAGGTCATGAAGTAATCAAACTTTGCTCTAAAATTGAAGAAGAAATGATAGCTTTAAGTGATGAGGAAAATTATGAATTTTTAAAATCTCTAGGAGTGGAAAGTAGCGGGCTTGAAGTAGTTATACGTACAGCATTTTCAAAGCTTAATCTAATTAGCTATTTTACCGCAGGTCAAGTAGAAGTTAGATCATGGACTATACAAAGAGGTTGGAAAGCGCCAAAAGCAGCAAGTGTAATCCACAATGACTTTGAAAAAGGCTTTATTAAAGCTGAAGTGATTTCTTATGAGGATTATATTGCTTGCAAAGGCGAAAGTGGTGCTAAAGAAGCAGGAAAACTACGCCTTGAAGGGAAAGATTATATCGTGCAAGATGGTGATGTAATGCATTTTAGATTCAATGTTTAGTTAAAATGCAAGCTAAAATAGCTTGCATTTTT
>NZ_JANQDB010000019.1:0-18462 GCF_024723675.1 Campylobacter sp. 1569 | reverse complement strand
GAATAGCTTGTAAAGGTGATAAATAATAAGAAATAATAAAATAAAGCAAGATAATACTAGCTATGCTTGTGAAAATAACAATAGAGGTTTGAATATAAGCTATTTTTAAAGCCGGAGCTTCTATTACTTCTATATCTTCACCTGCACATGTTGTATAGCCATCAATTTTTACACAAATACCAAATCTATCTTTACCTTTTTGAGTGGTATAATTAAAGATGTTGTAATCTCCAGCTTGTTCATAACTTTTTGCTACAGTAACAATATCTGGATTCTTTTCTTTGCTAATTAGCGTCTTATCTGTTGCTGCAAAAACATTATATTCATGGTCAAACACAAAAGTTCTTCCTGGTAATTCACTAAATTCAGTTTGTAGATCTTTTACTAAAACATCAATAGCTACAACTCCTAGGAATTTTCCATCTTTAATTAAAGGCATAGCATAGGTAAAACAAGGTAAACCTGTCGTTGCATCAATGTAAGCTGCAGTAATATATAAGCCATTTTTCTTTTTAGCTTCTATATAAAATTCTCTTGTTGTTGCATCGTAGTTGTCTGCTTTGCCATAAGTTCCATATTCTAGTCCTTTGCTATCACTGTCTGGATCACTTACTACTAACTCACCATTTGGTTGAGCAATATAAACAGCCAAATAATTACCTGCATCTCTAAAAGATTTTAAAAGTTTTCCTGTGTTACGCATTAGTTTTTCTTGTGTATCGAGTTCTTCGTAAGAAAATCTTGTAATAGCTTGTGATAATCTTTCTAAAGAATTGATGTTAATATTTTTAAAATCTCTCATGGATTTTTCTGCAGCTCTAACATAGTTTGTCTCAGCTTTTATAACTTCATAATTTAAAGCTTTTTTGGTGAAAATAAAACTAATAACACCTAAAATTATAAGACAAACTACAGCCATAATATTCGCAATAAGCGATAATTTTAATTTAATACTTTTCAACAAAAACTCCTTTTTTTTGATTTAATTTATTTTAAAGATAAATTTGCAATACTCCTATTATATCAAAAAAAAAAAAATAAAATAAAAATAAAAAACATATGATGAATTATTTTTTAACAGTGGATAATAGATTACAACAAGCGTTAAACAATATTTGATAAGTTTCATCAAAATTCCTACTATACCAAGGATCAGGAACTTCATCATACCCTAATTCTAATGCAAAAGAGGTAATTTTGCGAATTTTATGTTTTACACTTGGAAAATTTTTAACTACATCATTGTAATTGGAGTTATCCATTACTATAATTAAATCATTATCTTCGCACATTTTTAAGCTTAGTTTTTGACTGCAAAATGGCTTGGAGATGATATTTTTGCTATTTAACATGGCTTTGGTTTTATAATGCATGTCTTCTCCATCGTGGTAACCTGAAGTACCTGCGCTAGAAATAACAAATTCATTATTTAAATTTTCTTTTGATATAAGATCTTTCATAATAAATTCGGCCATAGGAGAACGACAGATATTTCCCAGGCAAACAAAAATAATCTTAGTCATTTTTTCCTCTAAAATTGTGTAGTTTTTTCAAAATTATAGCAGTATTTTGAAATATTTTTAAAGATTAATTAAAACTAAGATATAATTTTTTCATTAGCGGGGAGCTTTTGCTGAGAGGAAGTTAGACTTCGACCCTTGAGGAGTTTGGTAATGCAAACTTTGAATTCTTGCAAAAACTTTCCTTTTTTATAAAAAAGGATAAAAATGATACAAGCAAAAACAAAAACTAAAATTCCTATCTTAACTATAGCTGGGAGTGATTGTAGTGGTGGAGCTGGCATACAAGCTGATTTAAAAACTTTTAGCGCGCATAATTTATTTGGTATGAGTGTGATTTTAAGTGTAGTAGCTGAAAATACTGCAAGAGTGATTTCTTGCTTTGATATACCAACTAAGATAATAGATGAGCAAATGCTAGCAGTTTATGAAGATATAGAGCCAGTTGCTGTGAAAATTGGAATGCTAGGTTCAAAAGAAATTATAACTTGTGTAAAAGAAAATTTATTACGCTTTAAGGCTAAAAATGTAGTGATAGATCCTGTGATGTTCGCAAAAAATGGTTATGCTTTAATGCCTTTAGAAAATTGTCAATTTTTTAAAGATGAAATTTTATCTTTGGCTGATGTGCTTACTCCAAATATACCTGAGGCTGAGTTTTTGTGTGATTTTAAAATATTTAATGAAGAGGACATGAAAAAAGCTGCTATAAAACTTCACAAAGAAGGCGCAAAAAGCGTCTTAATTAAAGGTGGACATAGTAAAGATAACACTAATGATGTTTTTTACGATGGAAAGGAATTTAGTATTTTTAAAGCAGAAAAAATCAGCACAAAAAACACACATGGCACAGGTTGTACATTAAGTTCGGCTATAGCTAGCAATCTTGCTTTAGGTAAAGAAAAACATGAAGCTATAAAGCTTGCTAAAGATTATGTATACGGAGCTATATTAAATTCTTTAGCACTTGGAAAAGGTTATGGTCCAACTAATCACTTTTTTCAATATGACAAGGAGTAAAAATGATTATCAAAGCGGTAAGAGAAAAAAATCCTTTGATTCATCATATTACCAACTATGTTACAGCTAATGATTGTGCAAATGTAACTATAGCAATGGGAGCAAGTGCTGCTATGGCTGATTTTTATGAAGAACAAGTTGATTTTGCTAAAATAGGCTCAGCTTTAGTATTAAATACAGGCACGATTAGTCAGCTTGTAGCTAATTCTATGTTAAAAGCGATCAAGGAGTATGCTTTATTAAATAAACCTATAGTTTTTGATCCTGTTGCTTTGGGTGTTAGCAAGGCAAGAGATGGGATTAATTTTGAATTGCTTAATCTAAAAGGTATTAGTATTGTTAAAGCAAATGCATCTGAAATGGCTAGTGTTATAGGTTTAGATGGTAAAGCAAGAGGGGTTGATAGTACTTTTGTGATCAATGATGAGTTTTTAGAAAAAGCTAGAGAATACTCTTATAAAACCAAGCGTGCTTTAGCCATAACTGGAAAAATTGATTATATTATAAATCAAGAGCGTATTGCTAAAATTTATAATGGATCTATTATGGCTACTAAAATAACTGGAGCAGGTTGCATGTGTGCTTCTTTGTGTGGAGTTTTTGCAGGAGTGCTAGAAGATAAATTTCAAGCTAGTTTATATGCTTTGCTTAGTTTTGGTATAGCTAGTGAAATCGCTCAAGAACTTTCCAGTGGAAGTGGTAGTTTTAGAGTGAATTTAATCGATGCTTTAAGTAATTTAGATGATGAAGAAATTAAAAAAAGAGCTAAATATGAAATCATTTAAAATTTATCTTGTTGCAAGCAAGGGTGAAAAAAGTGAAAGTGAGTTTTTAAATATTTTAGAAGCTTCTTTGAAAGCTAAGATTGATATTTTACAACTTAGGGAAAAAAATCTTAGCACTTTAGAATTTTATAATCTTGCTTTAAAAGTTAAAGCTTTGTGTGAAAAATACAATACGCCTTTTTTGATAAATGATAGAATCGATATAGCCATGGCTGTGAATGCAAATGGAGTGCATATAGGTCAAAAGGATATGCCTTTAAAAAAAGCAAGAGAGCTTTTGGGCGAAGATAAAATCATAGGACTTACGATCAATCATAAAAGTGAGCTTGTTAATACTCAAGGTGCTACTTATCTTGGAGTAGGGGCCGTTTTTGCTACGCCTAGCAAGCAAGATTGTGTTGTGCTTGGTGTAGATGGATTAAAAGAAATTACTAGTTTAGCTTCTTTGCCTATTGTAGCTATAGGTGGGATAGATGAAGCTAATTTAAATTTGCTTAAAGATTGTAATATACAAGGTATAGCTGTGGTTAGAGCAATAATGCAAGCAAAAGATCCTTTTAATGCAACTTTAAATTTAAGATCAAGTTTTGATCAAACTTTTATAGGAAAATAATGGTTTATTTTATAGGGGATAAAGAATTTGATGGCGTTAAGACTATAAGATTAAATGAAATTAAATTTCTTAATTTTGAAGTTAATTTAAAGGAATTTGATTGTTTAATCATTAGCTCTAAGAATGCATTAAGAGCATTAATTTCAAGTAAAAGCAAAATTGATTTTGATATTAAACTTTATGCTGTGGGTCAAAAAAGTGCTGATTTTGCAAAAGAGCTTGGCTTTAAAAATGTCAAATATCCTAGCAAGGCTTATGGTAAAAATTTAGCTAGTGAGTTTTTATCTGAGTTTAAAAATAAAAAATGTCTTTATTTAAGAGCGAAGAAAATTAGTTCGGGTCTTGATGAGTATTTGTTAAAAGAAAATATCTTTTTAAAACAATTAATTGTTTATGAAAATATAGCCATAGAGCCTAAAAAAGATGAGCTAGAAATACATCATCCAAGTGTTTTTATCTTTAGCGCTCCATCAAGCATAGAGCAATTTTTGAAATTTTTTACATTAGAAAAAGAAGATAAGGTTGTAGTTATAGGTCAAAGTACAGCTTTAAAGCTCCGTAATCTTAAAAATTTATATATATGTAAAGAGCAAGATCTAAACTCTTGTTTGAAATTAGCTAAGAGTTTAGATCTTTAAAAGTTTTATACAATAAAAATGAAGCAATAAACGCCATAAAAACTTCACTTACAAAAGAAGTAAGCCAAACCCCATTTAAGCCAAAATAATGCGATAATATTTGTATAAAAACAAAAGGCAATATAAAACTTTGTATCATAGATATGATTAAAGAAAGCATAGGTTTATCTAAGGCAGTAAAAAAAGACGCACAAAGTTTTCCAAGCCAACTTAATAAAAAGGAAAAAGAAAACAACATAAGTGCATTTTGTGCTATATTTGCAAAATCAACTTCATCATTTTTATTAAAAAAAGAAACCATAATTTCGTTGAAAAAAAATGTGAGTAAGAAGATAGAAGTTCCAAATACACTAGATGCTATAAGCATTCTTTTAAAAATAGCTTGAATTCTTAATATGTTTTTGTAGCCGTAGTTGTAACTTATGGCAGGTTGCATGGCTTCGCACATTGATAAAATCAAAGCAAAGGTAAAAGTGCTTAAATAAAGTATAACAGAAAAAGCTGCTAGTGCTTGATTTCCTGCTATTTTTAATAATATAGTATTAGCTAGTATAGTGTAAATAGAGCTTGATATGTTAGAAAAAAATTCAGAAGAGCCATTATAGATGATATTTTTGAGTATTTTTAAACTAATCATAGGTCTTTTAAATTTTAAAATTAAATTTTTAAAAACAAAAGGTATAAAACTCAAAATAGTACCTAAAAACATTCCTAAACAAGTTGCTAGAGCAGCTGAAAATAAGCTCCATTCAAAAACAACTATAAAAAGCCAATCTAAAACTATATTGCTTAAAGCTACTGTGATATTAACCACCATGCTATAAAATGTTTTACCGCATATTCTTAAATAATTATCCATAGCAAAAGCCAACATGATAAAGGGTGCAAAAAGAGCAAAAATTTGCATATATTCAGTAGATAAATTTTGTATGTTTTCATCAGCCCCCATAAGAACACTTAAAGGTCTTGTTAAAAAAAATCCTAGTATTCCCATTATACAAGAGATGATAAAAATTAAAATGATACAAAAAGAAAAAATAGCTCTTGCTTTTTCGATTTTTCCTTTGCCTAGATTGATTGCTATTTGCACTGATGAGCCTATAGCTATCATATCCGCTAAGGCAAAGCTTATCATGATAAAGGGCATTACTAAATTCATAGCAGCAAGAGCATCTGTTCCTAAGTATCTTCCAACAAAAATCCCATCAATGATAACATAAAGGTATATAAATACAGCACTTGCCATATTAGGCAGGGCACATTTGTAAAATAATATAGTAGCGTTTGTATTAGTATAAAAATTGTGCAATGACATAGTTTTCCTTATTAGTATTTATTTATTATCTGTTTAATAAATTGTATAAATAAAATAAAGCTAATAAAGAGATTCGATGCCTTCTATAGTATCTTTAAAATATGGATCTGAAATTTCAATAAAACAATCTTTGAAAAACATAAATCACCTAAATTTTAAAAATCCTATATTGTATAATACAAAATTATTATATTGTAAAAGTCTTTATTTTCTGCTTAATATTCATTTTATTTTTTTTTATCCGATTTTTATAAACCCACAAAAAAAGGAGCAAGGATGCAAATAAATTCGTATTCACGTGTGGCAGTGGAGTCACAGATTAGCAATAGGAAGGCTGATTCGAATACAAAACTTGAAGATGCCAATACTAAAAGTGCTAATAGTACAAAAGATATTGATGAGGATAAGCTTAGTAAGCTTGCTAGCATAGGTGGAAAAGGCATAACAGAACTTTATGCTATGAGCTTTATGCAACAAGCATTTAGTATGAGTTCCTCTAATGGTTTAACTCAAGCTGGGATTTTTCAAGGAGCTCAGTCTAAGGATTCTTTAACGGCTATTCTATCAAATGTAGATTTTAAAGCTATAGGATATGAAGGTAAAGATATACTTAGTTTAAATGCTGATGAGGCAAAAGAGCTTATTGGGGAAGATGGGTATTTTGGTGTAGCAAAAACATCTCAAAGATTGGCTGATTTTGTTATTAATGGAGCTGGTGAAGATATGGAAAAACTCCAAAAAGGTTTAGAAGGTCTAAAAGCAGGATTTGCGCAAGCGGAAAAAATGTGGGGTGGCAAACTTCCTGATATCAGCTATGAAACAATTGATAAAGCTATTGAAAAAGTAACTCAAAAAATTAATGAAATGGGTGGAAATTCTTTAGATATCAATGCATAATTCCCTAGTTTTAAACTAGGGATTAGTCTATTTTTAAAACGCTTAAAAATGCTTCTTGAGGTAAATGTACTTTACCAATGGCTTTCATTCTTTTTTTACCTTCTTTTTGTTTTTCAAGAAGTTTCCTTTTTCTAGTAATATCCCCACCATAGCATTTTGCAGTTACATTTTTACCCATAGATTTTACATTTTCTCTTGCAATGATTTTGTTTCCTATGCTTGCTTGGATGGCAACTTCAAAAAGCTGTCTCGGGACGATTTCTTTCATCGCTTTTACTAATTCTCTACCTTTGCTTAATGCTTTTTCATTTGGTACTATAATGCTTAGTGCATCGACATTTTCACCAGCTACTTTAATATCAAGTTTTACAAGATCTCCTACTCTAAATTCAATAGGCTCATAATCAAAACTAGCATAACCTTTAGTGAGTGACTTGAGTTTATCATAAAAATCCATAACGATTTCGTTTAAAGGTATATCATACTCAAGTAAAACACGCTCAGGAGTGATATAATCCATCTTAACTTGCATACCGCGTTTGCGATTTAAAAGAGTGATTAAATTTCCTAGATACTCACTTGGAGTTATAATGGTTGCTTTTACATAAGGTTCTTTTATATGATCGATTTTATTTACTGGAGGTAGCTCGCTTGGATTTTGAATTTTTAAAACTTCTCCATCGGTTTGATAAATTTCATAAGTAACAGTTGGAGCAGTAGCAATCAAATCAAGGTTAAACTCACGTTCAAGTCTTTCTTTAATAACCTCCATGTGTAGAAGACCTAAAAAACCAACTCTAAAACCAAATCCTAAAGCAAGGGAAGTTTCAGGTTCATAGGTAATAGAACTATCATTAAGTTTTAATTTATCTAAAGCATCTCTTAAATCTTCAAATTTATCCGTTTCTATAGGATATAATCCTGCAAAAACAAAAGCCTTAGCCTTTTCAAAACCACCGATAGCTTCTTTTGCTTTATTTTTTGTTAATGTTATGGTATCGCCCACTTGAACATCGGCAACATTTTTAAGTCCAAGTACAATAACACCTACTTCACCTGATTCTAATTTTTTAGTTTTTATAGGACTTAATGGATGAGGATAAAAAAGATCTTGTACAAGATGTTTTTTATCTGTACTCATAACTAAAACTTCATCATTTTTAGCTATATTTCCCTCATAAATTCTAACTAAAGCTAAAGCTCCAAGATAATTATCAAACCAAGAATCATAAATTAAAGCTTTAGTAGGTGCTTCATCATCAGTTTTTGGTGCAGGAATTTTTGTGATGATGGTTTCTATGAGTTCTTTTATACCTACACCTGTTTTTGCACTAACACAAATTGCATTAGAGCAATCAATTCCTATAATATGTTCTATTTCGTGCTTAACCTTTTCAATATCAGCTGAAGGAAGATCTATTTTATTAATCACTGGTATAATTTCAAGATCATTTTCTAAGGCTATATAAACATTAGCTATAGTTTGAGCTTCTACACCTTGAGAAGCATCGACAACAAGCAAAGCTCCTTCACAACTTGCTAAAGAGCGACTTACTTCATAGGAAAAATCAACGTGGCCCGGAGTGTCTATTAAATTTAATACATATTCTTCATTGTTGAATTTATAATTTAAACGTACAGATTGAGCTTTTATAGTTATACCACGCTCTTTTTCTATATCCATAGTATCCATGACTTGGGCACTCATTTGTCTATCGCTAATTGCACCGCATTCACTAATAATCCTATCAGCTAGCGTGCTTTTTCCATGGTCAATATGAGCTATAATAGAGAAATTTCTAATATTTTTCATTAAAATTCCTTAAGATTGTCTCATTTTTCTTTTTGCCAAACCTACTTGCTCATAAGCATCTATTTCTTTTTTTAGGGTTTTATATCTTTTTTTTAATTCATTGTTTAAAAAAGATATATTTTTTGGGCTAGCATTTGCATTAGCTGAAATAGCACTAACAAAATCTAGTTTTCTTTTGGTGGCGCTGTCTTTTGGGTTAGAGTTAAATTTTTGCGAATTTAGAAATTGCAAAATTAGCTCATGTAATTCTTGAGCATTTTTAGCATTATCAGCTTTTGATATAAATTCTTCTATATCATTTATTTTACCCATGGTATTATTACTTTTTATGGGCGTTGTTATAGGTGATGTTTTTGAAATGTTTTTATCTTTATTGATAAAAAATATTATTATTATAATACCTAAAATAATTATAATAAATAGGGCGATAATTAAAAAAATCAAGAGAGAGCTTTTCATGATTTAGTCCTAAAGTTTTTTAGCATAAGATTTTTTAAGATAAGCACCTAGGCTTAATACTACCATAAACAAAAAGCCCCAATATACGTAATCAGGAATTTTTACAGAATCTCCTGCTGCATAAGAATGCATACCAGTTAAAAAGTAATTTACTCCAAAATAAGTCATAATAATCACCCAATATGCAAACATAGAGCAAACTGCAAAAGTATATTGATTAGCCCATTTTGGCACCATTCTAATGTGTAAAATAGCCGCATAAACTAAAATACTAATTAAAGCCCAAGTTTCTTTAGAGTCCCAACTCCAATATCTTCCCCAACTTTCATTTGCCCATATAGCACCTAAGAAATTTCCTACAGTAAGCAAGCAAAGCCCTAAAATCATAGCCATTTCATTAATTCTTGTTGCTTCTGTGATATTTCTTAAAATATTTTCATTGTGCTTGCCATTGATTTTTAGCATGCATAATAAAATAAGCACAAATATACCTAATAATGCACATAAACCTAAAAATCCATAACTAGCGGTGATAACTGAAACATGTATAGTTAGCCAGTATGATTGTAACACAGGAACTAAATTGGTAATTTGTGGATCCATTTGACTAAGATGAGCCACACCTAAAGTAACTCCTGCTAAAATAGAAGTTAAAGAAAGTGCAATAGGACTTTTTCTAGAAAAGAAAATTCCAGATAAGGATAAAGCCCAGGCTATATAAACCATGCTCTCATAAGCATTACTCCATGGCGCACGACCTGCTATATACCAACGCAAAGCCAAGCCTAGAGTATGGATAAAAAATGCTACAATATTAAACACATAAACACATTTAAAAATAAAATCAATGCGAATTTTTGGTAGAAGCATTTTAACAAAAACTATAATTAAAAGTAAAAATCCAGCACATAAATAAAGCGGAGTAAGATTTACAAAAATTTGACTTTTATTGAAAAAGATTTCTGTATTAATTTTTTTAGCACTTGGCATAACTTCATGGCCATATTTTTCTTGATAGTTTTTGATAGCATTTAAGTTTTTAGTTGCTTCATCCCAGTTGTTATGTACAATAGAGTTGCTAACTGCGTTGAAATAATTTTCTAAAATACTTTTAACTTCCGCACCTTCTTCGCCTTTTAAACCTATATAAGCTTCGCGTGGTGCTACCCATTGGTTGTTAGTGCTATTTTGTAAAGGGATAAATCTAAAAATATCGCCTGAAAAAATTAAATTTACAATATTTACCCTTTCATCAAGCTTGATAATTTCTTTATCAAAAACACTTCTACGATTTGGATTTTTTCTAATAGCATTTTCTACATATTTTTGTAGTTTATAAGCATCTGTAGTGAAAAAATCTTTAAAACTAGTATAAGCTCTAGGTTCAATATCTAAAATTTTAGAAATTTCTTCATTAACCAAACGACTTGTTGGCATAAAAATAACATCTTTATCATACCATGCACTGCCATCAAAAATCATTGATATGATAGTCGCTTCAGCACTTTGTCCTTGAAAGGTTGTATTTTTGTATATTTTTTCTAAAACTTCCATAGCTAAAGTATTAAAAGGCACCATTCTACCATCAGGCTTTTGCACTACTAAAGAAGCAAGTTCTTTAGCATGTGCTTCATCTACCTTGATGGGTTCATTTGCATAAGTATTTTGGTTTGCAAATAAAACTAATATAAAAGTCAAAATAGCACTTGTTTTTTTCAAGGTGTCTTGATTGATTAATTTAGCTAAGGTTCTAAATCTTGAATGAGGATTTAAAACATTTAAAAACATTCCTAATGTAAGCAAAAAATATCCAATATATGTAGGAATTTTACCCGGATCTTTGTTAACTGAAAGTATGGTACCAAGCTCATCTTGATCATAAGAACTTTGATAAAATCTATAACCTTGATAATCTAAAACATTATTCATAAAAATCTTATATTCTA
The DNA here is from genome assembly GCF_024723675.1 of Campylobacter sp. 1569. Taxonomy (NCBI): domain Bacteria; kingdom Pseudomonadati; phylum Campylobacterota; class Epsilonproteobacteria; order Campylobacterales; family Campylobacteraceae; genus Campylobacter; species Campylobacter sp. 1569. Next base: position 7,456 of record NZ_JANQDB010000019.1, on the reverse strand, counting down.
ATTTTTGTTCAGCATTATCAATTTCCACATAACTTGCATAAGACATAGGCGACATCGAGCCAGGATAGCGTTCTAGCTCAAAGTCTTTTAAGTACATTTCAAACGGCATTTCTATTCCTTTAGGACCCCATCTTAAAAAGAAAGGTTGACCTGCTACATCAATACGGATAGGTGAGTTGTATTCTACTAGGAAAACTTCTTTAGATTCTCCTTTGTAGCTTAGTTTTAATTTTAAAGCATTGATGGCATTATCTGAAAGTTGAGTTGGCATATATTTAGTGCTTTGTGCAAAATTTTTGAAATTATTTAATAAAGAATTATTCCAGTATTTTGCCTCGCCAAATAAAGAAATCAAAGCATTACGTCCTAGCTCTATCCAACTATTTTTAAACCAAGTAAAAAAGCTTTCATCTTGAGCTTGATTGATACCTTCTAAAGTTTTTTTACCATGCAAGGAAGCAAATTTAACTACTAAATTAATATCATTAAAAGAATATAATCTTAAATCCTTAGCTTGTGCTTTTTGGTTTGCTTTTAAAATATTTTCTTTACCATCACTCATTGACATGTATTTTAAGTCAAAGTCAGCACTTAGCTTTAGGTCTTTATCAATTTTTATATAAGGACTTGGAACAGAGTCATTTAAAAATGCTATATTAATACCATTAATATTTTCAATATCTCCTGCTTGAAAAAGCAATTCTTTAGACTCGTTATTTTGTGAAAGCATTAAAGATAAAAGTGGAGCAGAATTATTATCATCAATATAAACTTCTTTTGCATCTAAAATTAAATTTTCATATGCAATTTGAGCTTTTTCATCAGGTAATATTAAATCGAATGAAAAATCATTTACGAAAGGTAGGGTTGCTATGTATTCAGATTTTGAAGCACTATATACTTTATCATCTTTTAAAGTTGCTATGTAAATATAACTTTTTGAAGTTTCAATGATGTTATTTTTTTCTTTTTCTCTAATGTGTAAATTTCCTTCAAATCCCATATATCTAGTCATAGCTGAACCTAATAATATAAATAAAAATGAGATATGGAAGATTAAAAGTGGTATTTTTTTCTTATTAAACATTTTATATTTGAAAAGAGCTACCAAAAGATTGATTCCTAGTATGAGTTGTATAAAGCCAAACCAAGATGTTCCATATATCATAGCCCATGCTGTTGGAGTGTTATAAGCACTTTCTATAAAAGTAGCTAAAGCGCAAAATAGAGCAAAGACTAAAAATAAAAAAATAGAGATTTTTATATCCCCAAAAGCTAAAAGTTGTTTTTTCATGAATTAAGCTCCAAGGTATTTTTTTCTAATCTCATCATTGCCGATAAGATCTTTTGCGGGTGCATGCATAGCGATTTTACCATTTTCTAAAACATAAGCATAGTCGCTGATTTTTAAAGCCGAAAAAGCATTTTGTTCTACTAGTAAAATAGTAATACCTTCTTCTTTTAATTTGACTATAATATCAAAAACCTCTCCAACTATTTTTGGAGCAAGACCTAATGAAGGCTCATCAAGCATTAAAAGTTTTGGTTCACTCATAAGCGCTCTTGAAATAGCTAGCATTTGAGCTTCCCCGCCACTTAGAGTTCCTGCAAGGGCATTTTTTTTATCTTTTAATCTTGGGAAAAGTCTATACATTTGATTTTTTAAATGCTCATAATTTTCTGCATTATTAAAAGCACCAATTTTTAAATTTTCTTCTATGGTAAGATTGATAAAAACTCTTCTTCCTTCAGGCACTAAAGCAATGCCTTTTTGAACTAGAGTGTGAGGCAAGTGTCTTTGGGTGTCATAACCTAAAAAAGTTATTTCGCCGGTTTTTTTTACACAATTTAGCATAGCATTAAGTGTTGAAGTTTTTCCTGCACCATTTGAGCCTATTAAACTAACTATACTTCCTGTTTTTATAGTAAAATCTATACCTTTAACAGCTTCTATTAAACCATAATAAACATGCAAATCTTTAACTACTAGCATTAAAATCTCCCAAATACGCACTAATTACTTCAGGGTTTTGCACTGCATCATTTGGTTTTCCTTCAAAAATAGTCCTACCATAATCAAGTACCATAACCCTATCGCAAAGTTTATTTACAAATTTCATATCATGTTCAATAAGCAAAACGCTGATTTTTTTGTTATCTCTTATGTTAAAAATTAACTCGGCTAAATCATCACTTTCTGTAGAATTCATACCTGCTGCAGGCTCATCTAGTAATAAAAGTTTAGGGTTTGTTGCTAAAGCTCTTGCTATTTCAACTTTCCTTTGCTGACCATAGCTTAAACTAGTAGCTTTTTCATCAGCCAAATGAGCGATATTGAGTTGTTCTAAAATTTCATAAGCTGCTTTTTTTGCATTTTTTTCTGCTTTAGAAAATCTTCCAAGGTGTAAAAAAGCTTCAAAAATATTATATTTAATGCTTTTATCAAAACCAATCAATACATTTTCTAAAACGCTCATACTAGAAAAAAGTCTGATGTTTTGAAAAGTTCTTGCAATACCTAGATGAACTATCTTGTGTGGTTTTAAATGATCAATTTTTTTTCCTAGAAAAAAGACTTCCCCGCTACTTGGTTTATAATTTCCTGTGATAATATTAAATAGAGTGGTTTTACCTGCGCCATTTGGACCTATAAGTCCAAAAATTTCACTTTCTCTAATAGCAAAAGAAGTATTTGTTATAGCATTAACTCCACCAAAATTTTTATGAATTTCTTTAAGTTCTAAAATCATTTTTTCTTCCTTTTAGAAAACTTAAATAAAACATCTGTTAGTTCTTTATCGCCCATTATTCCTCTTCTTGCAAAAAGCATTACTAAAATCAATATAACAGAAAAAACAACCATTCTAAGACCAGGCATAGCAGGAGTTTCATAACCAAAAATATTCATACTCTCATCTAAAAATCTTAAATACTCACTTCCGCCTATTACTAAAATAGCTCCGATGATAGCACCAGTAGTTGAACCTAAGCCACCTAAAACAATGATGATTAAAAGCTGGAAAGTAAATAAAAAGTCAAATTGTTCAGGTGAAACTGAAGCTAGTGCACAAGCTAATAAACCTCCACCAACGCCTTCTAAAAATGCTGAAGTGCTAAAGGCTAAGGTTTTGATATTAAAGGTATTTATACCCATTGCTAATGCCGCATCCTCATCATCTCTTACAGCTTTCATAGCTCTACCAAATTTTGAACTAACAATATTTAAGATGATAATAACAGAAAATATAGCAATCCCACCACTCCAGTATAAGGTGGTATGTTTAGGAATGTCATTTAGGCCTAAAGAACCATTTGTAACAGAAGCAAAGTTAATTGCCATTAGTTTGATAATAATTCCAAAGCCCAGTGTTACAATAGCTAAATAATCTCCTCTAACTCTAAATACTGCAAAAGCTAATACTAAAGATAAAAGCATAGCGCAAAGCCCAGCAGCAAGTAAAGCTACAATAAAACTTGGTGAATGAATCATCAAAATAAAGCTACTTGGATCTTCTAAAGAAAACTGATCGATTTTGCTTTCACTTGTAAGTAAAACTAAGGCTGCAACATAAGCCCCTATAGCTACAAAGCCATTTGGCTCTAGTGAAAATTGTCCTGTAACCCCATTGATAAGATTATAGCTTACTGCTAAGATTACAAAAATAGCAATATTGCTTAAAATTCCTATTTTATAATCATTGAAAAAATAAGGAGATACAAAAAGAAAAGCAAGTGCTATAATAAAAAAACTTAAATGTGTAATTTTTCTTGCAACCATCTTAAAACCTACTTTTTTCAAAATTAATACCTAAAATTCCGGTTGGTTTAAAAAGTAAAATCAATACTAAAAAGATAAACGCAAAAGCATCTTTAAAACCAGAAAGATCAGGAAAAATAGCAACTACAACAACTTCTGTAAATCCTATAATTAAGCCACCTAAAACTGCTCCAGCAACCGAACCAATACCACCTAAAACAGCAGCACCAAAGGCCTTAAGTCCTATAAGTGTCCCCATGCTAGGTTCAACAGAAGGATAACTAACAGCCCAAAAAATACCACCAATAGCAGCTAAAGCCGAGCCTAGTGCAAATACAATAGCGATAATACGATTTGCATCAATTCCCATTAAATTTACAGTATGAATATCAAAAGCTAAGGCTCTAATAGCAATGCCATATTTGCTTTTATAAAGTATGAATAAAACTACTAATAATATAAAAAATGTCAAAATAGGCACTAAAATACTATTAATACTAATACTGATATTATTAAAATTAATCACTGTTTCAAGATAGCTTGGCACAGGAAAATATTTCGGTGTTGAACCAAATAAGACATTAAATATATTTTGTATTAAAAAGCTTATACCTATGGCTGTGATAAGTAAAGAAATTCTAGGTGCTTTTCTTAGAGGTTTATAAGCTACTCTATCAATAGCTATACCTAAAGCTGCTGCAAATAACATAGCCAAGGAAAGGGCGCCCAAAAAAGGCACATTCATACTCGTAACACAAAATAAAGCTGAGTATGCACCCACCATCATAATATCGCCATGTGCGAAATTAATCAGTCTTAAAACACCATAGACCATTGTATAGCCTATAGCAATAAGTGCATACATACTACCTAAGCTAAAACCATTTATAATTTGCTGTAAAATTAAAGAACTATCCATTGAACCTCTTAAAAATTTATTTACGGAAGAATCGTATCTTTATAAATTTGCTTTTGATTTTCTATTGATTTTATAACAATTGAACGCGTAGCATTACCTGTTTTATCAATACTAATCACCCCGCTAACACCTTCAAATTTTGAAGTAGCGTGGATATTATTATTGATACATTCACTGTTAAAATCATTAATACATTTTTGCATAGCTTCAAAAATCACAAAATACGCATCTGCACCCATAGCTGTAAAATTTGGAACCTCTTTGCTTTGTTTTTCTTTTTCATAAGCTAATATAAAGTCTTTTGAAAGTTGCGTTGGCGGGTTGTTATAATCAAAACTATCAGTGAATAAATATCCTTCAGCTGCTTCTTGAGCTAGATTAATAAAGGTTTCATCAGCCACACCATCTGCTGAACCCATAGGGATATTTATACCCATTGCTTTTGCTTGGCGTACAAATAAAGAAGCCTCAGTGTAATATACTGGAAGATAAATAAAATCAGGTTTTAAATTTTTAATTTGTGAAAGAATAGCTTTGAAATCTTTATCGCCTGCTGTAATTCTAAATTTATCTAAAATTTTTCCACCTTGTTTGCTAAATTCTTTTTCAAAGGCTCTAGTTAAACCCAAAGAATAATCTGCACTTTGATCGCTAATTATCACAGCTTTAGTGTAATTTAGTTTATTTTTTACATAATTAGCCAAAGATGAGCCTTGAAAACTATCCATAAAACAAACTCTGCTGGCATATAATTTTTTATTTAGAATTTTATCAGCAGTAGCTGCAGGAGCAACTACTGGTATCTTTTTTTCTTCACCAATTCTTATTACTTGTAAAGTGTTGGCTGTTAGCATTTCACCAATTAATGCATAAGCTTTATTTTGTGAAACTAATCTTGTACTAGCATTTGCACTTTCTATTTTATCGCCTTTTGTGTCAACTACTACTAAATTTACTTTATCTCCATTGCTTAAAGTATTTTTCATAGAATTTGCAATTTTCACTCCATCTAAAGCACTTTGTCCATAAGCTGCTGTAGGGCCTGTTAGAGGTAAAACTACGCCAATGTTAATTTCTTTTGCTTGTATGATATTACTAGCTATGATAGACAATATAGCTATGCTAATTTTTTTCATAGTTTAACCTTTCAAGGATTGATAATAGTTTTATAAACTTGTTTTTGTTCTTGTATTTCTTTTATAACTACAGAACGACTTGCATTGCCACTAGCATCTATGCTTATAACTCCACCTACGCCTTCAAAATTATTTGTTGAATGAATTTTTTCATTGATACATTGTGCGTTAAGATTGTTCGCACATTCATTCATAGCATTTACCATTACATAATAAGCATCGGCCCCCATAGCAGAAAATGCTGGAAGCTCTTTGGTACCATGATCTTTTTCATAAGCTTCAATAAATTTCTTAGAAAGGGTTGTTGGAGGGTTGTTGTAATCAAAACTATCAGTAAAGATTACTCCATTTACAGCATCGCCGCCAAGTTCGATAAAGGTTTTATTATTTACCCCATCGCCTGCACTTAAAAGTTTGTTAAAACCAACTGCTTTTGCTTGTCTTGCTATTAAGGCAGCTTCTGGGTGATAAATTGGCATATAAACAAAATCAGGGTTGATACTTTTAAGTTGAGAAACAATAGCTTTAAAGTCCTTATCACCTGAAGAAATAGTTAGTTTTTTAAGTACTTTTCCACCATTTTGTTTAAATTCTTTTTCAAAAGCTCTTGCTAAACCTAATGAATATACATTGCTTTGATCAACTATTACAACTACGCTTTTTAAATTTAAATCTTTATAGGCATAGTTAGCAAATTTATCTCCTTGAAAACTATCCATGAAACAAACTCTGCTAGCATAGCTTTTTTTATCTAAAAGTTTATCACCTGAAGCAACCGGAGCTATAGCAGGAATTTTTCTTTCTTCGGCTATAGATAAAACTTGCATAGTATTTGGTGTAACAGCCTCGCCTATAAGGCCTAAAACTTTATCTTGAGAGATAAGTCTAGTAGTGGCATTTGCTGCTTCTATTTTATCGCCTTTTGTATCAATAGCTATGATTTTAATACTATCCCCATTTTTTAAATTTGGGTTTAAAGTATTAGCCAGTTTAATGCCTTCATATACATCATTACCATAAGCTGCTAAAGTACCAGTAAGTGGTAAAACAATGCCTATTTTTACTTCTGTAGCATAAATTGAACTAGCACAAAGTAAGCTAGCTAGCAGTAGATTTTTTTTCATGAAAACTCCTTTTTGTTATTTTAAAAATGTATTATGTTTGGTTTTTGGTGCAGGTTCTTCTTCTAAAAGATCTTTTTGGTTAAGCTCTATAGAAAAATTTTGACCTTTTAAATAAGCTATGATATGGTCCATATCACTCCCGCTTAATTTTTTAGCGTATATGCCCATTTGGATACTATCACTTGATTGATTTTTGTAATATCCATTAGCGTAATCTTTTAAAGCACCTTTGATTTCTTCCGGGCTTAAGTCTTTAATAGCTCTTTTACCATAAGAATTTTGTTCTCCATTTTCTCCATGGCAAGTATTGCATTTGTTTTTAAAATATATTTCTTTAGCTTTTTCTAAGTCATAGCTAATGTTATCATTAAAAGTATAAGTAAATAAAGATTTTACATTAAAAGCTAATAGTGAATTGACAAATAAAATACTTACAATAAACAAGCGTAACATAAATATGCCTTTTTTAAATATAAATAAAGCTCGATTATATCTAAAAAAAATAAACAATTTTACTCCA
>NZ_JANQDB010000018.1:0-19060 GCF_024723675.1 Campylobacter sp. 1569 | reverse complement strand
GGAGTCCATGAATTTTTTCAACAATACCTTTTTTTACATAAAAATAAATAGCTATTATAATGATAAATAAAACAATGATAGATATTATAAATACAATAAACATTAAAGAGTTAGCTGGTTTTTCTACAGATTTTTTAGGAGCTATAGTAACAACACTCCAAAAATCTTTAGAACCTTCCCATAGATTGAAATTTATAAGTTGAGCTAAATTTTCTTCACCTGTTGATGCAGGTATAAAGACGAATAATCCGTTTTCTTTAGAATTTTGCAAATCCAATATTTTTTGTGCACTTGGATGAGGGTTGATTTCTGTGATAATTTTGCCTACATATTCAGCTTTTGGACTTGAGATAATTAAACCCCCATTGGAAATTAATAAACGCTGATCGTTTGCGAATAAGCTTTTTTTCGGATCATTTAATTCTTCTCTTAATAAATCTATGCGAACAAGCATTCCTATTGCACCAATAAGCTTATCATTTTTTCCAAAAATAGGGAGGGCGATATTAACTAGAGATATTTTTTCTCCACCTACAGAGTAATCTTTAGGTCTTCCAACTGCTGGTTGTTTGGTTTGTAAAACTTTAGTAATAGAATTTTGTTGCATAATTTCATCTTCGGCTTGAAGAAATTTTACAGAACCTTTTTGTTGAGGATTTTCATCCTTAGCTAGAAGCAAAAATTGACCTGATGGTGTAAAATTTAGAGGATTTTTTTCTCCGTGATATTGGTTAAGATGGATATATGCATAATAAGTCCAAGAATTTGAGTCTAGCATACTACTTAACAAAATTTTTAAATCTTCTATATCTAGATTTTCATCTTTGCTTGCAAAATTTTTAATAACTCCTTGTGCTGTTTCAAGTGTTGAATATGCATTTTGAGTAATTGCTTGAATTCCATTGGCATACCTATTGGCACTACTTAATAGGAGTTTATAGGCTTCAGTATTAAGCATTTGATAGCTTTTTGAAACTATGACTGTTGATAAAATTCCTATACCAATAAAAACGACAAAGGATAATATTAAAATCATTTTTATGGTTAAATTTAATTTTTTGAACATCTTTTACCTCTTTTATTTTTGTGTATTTTAAGTAAAAATACTATCTTGCATTTTTTAATATTTTTTTATCTTTTTATTAACATCTTAGCTTTTTCCCATAATCTTACCCCTAATTCTTTTGCGTTGTTTTTATCTAAATTTTTATATTTATGACTTGCAAGTTTTTCAAGCTCGCTTAGCTCTTTAGCTAAGTTATTAAGTTTGTTTTGTGCTAATTTACTAAAATCATCAATTTTTGGATTTTGTTTAATTTCATTTATTTTAATAAGGATTTGTTCTCTATTTTCTTGTATAAGGCGTTTAAATTTAGCAAATAAAGTGTCAAATTTATTTTCTAATAAATCTTTAAGTATATCTTTTACAGGGTTATTAAGTTCTAATGATATTTTTTTAAGCATTTGAATAAATTCTTGCTCTATGTCTATAAGTTCTTTTTCTTTGTTTTTTAAATCATGTTCTAAAGCGCTATATGCAAAACTTGCTTTAAATTTTTCAATCGCCAAAGAAATTCCTTCTTGCGTTCCATAAATACTTCCTATGCATAAATCATAAGCAAAAACTTTTGATTCATTAGCAAGTTCAAAAGCTGCATTTAAAATCACTTGAGAGATTTTTAAAATTCTTTCTTTTTCAAAACTTCCTTCGCAAATTGCATTAAATACAAGGTTTTTAGCGATTTCACAAGAAGTAAGTTCTATATTTTCACCTTTTTCTAAAGTTGTAATAAAAGCGCTTTCAGCAGTTTCTTTTAAAAGACCTAATATTTCTATATCATAAAGCATAGCATCATTGATACTTATATTAAATTCATTTAAATTTAAATCTTTTAAAGTCTTTTCTAAGTCAAAAAAATTATCGCAAATTTTGTGCTTAATGGTGTTTTTTTGTTCTTCAATTTTTGTTTTTAATTTGCCATATTCATTAATATAAGCAAAAAATGTTTTTTTATCTTCTTCCACTCTAGCTTTGATGATGCCTTGGATTATTCTAGAAATATTTTCTTCATTTATAAGTTCAAGTTTTTCTAATACTTTAGAAAAGATGGCAAAAAGTTCTTCATTGCTAGTATTTTCAAAACTAATTTTTTTATAGCTTAGATTAAAAACAAGTTCGCTGATTAAGCTTGGAATTTCATTTTTTTCACAAGCTAAGAGGGAATTTTCAAAAATAATGGCTAAATTTTTCATAGTTTTTCCTTTTTATAGTACAAATTTGGCTTTGCTTTTTAATTGGTTAAAAATATTTAAACGATCACTTTTACTATCGACATAAACACTTAAAAGATAGCTTTTATATGTGCCTTGCTTGCTAGTATTTGAGATTTTGTATTTAAATTCTCTTTCATTAAGTATTTGAGTGAAAACTTCTAAGGCATCAACACCAGCTTCAAAAACGACTTTATAATCCCAAAAAGTAGGATAATTTATAATAGGTTCTTTTTTAAGATCGCAGATATTTACCACTTTTTCCTCCTTCCTTGCTTTCTAAAACTATATCAGTAATTTGCATACTTTTATCAATAGCTTTAACCATATCATAAATAGTTAAAAGTCCAATGCTAACAGCTGTTAAGCTTTCCATTTCTACTCCGGTTTTTCCTTCACATTTTATGGTTACGAAAAGTTTAAAAGAGCATTCTTCTTTGTTTTCTTCTATATGAGTTTGTACTTTTGAAATCATTAAAGGATGACACATTGGAATGAGATTTGAAGTTTGTTTAGCTCCCATGATGGCTGCTATGATAGCAGTTTGTAAAACAGGTCCTTTTTTAGCTTTGTTTTCAACGATAGCTTCAAATGCTTCTTTGCTCATATATATTTTACCACTTGCACAAGCTTTTCTTTGAGTAATATCTTTTTGACTTACATCTACCATTTTGGGATGGTTTTTTTCATCTAAATGCGTTAAATTCATATTTTTCCTTGAGTAAAGTTTGAAAAATTATACCAAAATGTATCTTTTTATATTAAAATACTACTAAAAAATTTTAAAGGATTTATAATGGCTTATGATGATGAAGAATTTGAAAATTACGATGATGAAATGTATGATGAAACAGATGATGATACTTATGCAAATAATCAAAGATCGTATAATTATGATGATGATGATTATGAGTATGATGATGATTATAGCGATGATGATACTTATGAGATGGATTAAGAGTGAGTAAAAATCTTGGTAAAAAAGATATAAAATTTTAGGTCTTTCTTCTTTGAGAGAGACCTTGGAATTTTAGTATTTTTTGTAAATTATATTTCTAAAGATTTTTTCTTGAAAATTAAGCCCATTTTTTTACAAATATTTAATAATTATAGGATTTTTGCTGCTAAGTTACTTTGGTGGTATAGCAATGGCGTATTTTGATAATAAATTTGGTCGTAAAAGTTAGTAATACCCAACGCACATACTCTCAGTAATTTTAATACGTTTTTCTAAAGGAGTAGGGCTAAAAAAATGACATTTTTCGATATAGATATTACAATTATAATCTAAATTTAAAAAATCGTAAAATGCCTTTAAATTTACAAATTTAACTCCACAAACCTCTTTAATATCTAAGATTTTATAAATTTGAGAGTTATTTTTTTCTACTAAATGGGAGGGAGCTAAAGTGGTAAATGAGCAAAAAGCACTTGCTAATACAAAGCCATTTAAGTTTTCACATTTTTGTATGAGATGTTGATGTTTTTTTAAAATACTTTTTTTGTGTAAAAATACCACCCTTGTGCCTTGATAGCGTCCTGCTTGAACATTTTTCCAAAATTTATAAGCATTTTTTGAAATTTTTGCTAGTTGATGTAATTGTATATTTAAAACATAATCATCTAAAAATTGATTGGGTGGTAAAATAGTATAAGTCATATTTTTTTCTTTTAAAGTTTTTTGAAATTATACTAAAAATTAACATTTATCTATATTTTTAATTTATAAATTTATTACAATTATCAAAAATTGTTTTTTAAGGAAAAATATGAAATTTGAAACTATTAACCATGATGGTATTAAAAAACTTATGGATATTTTTTATGCAAAAATTAGAGTTGATAAGAATTTGGGACCCATTTTTAATGAAAAAATTGGCACAGATGATGAGAGTTGGAAAAAGCATAAAGAAAAAATAGCAAGTTTTTGGGCAGGAATGTTTTTAGGTGATCCAAGTTATAGTGGTTCTCCTTTAAGAGCTCATCATGAACTACCTCCATTTCCAAGAGAATTTTTTGACATTTGGCTTAACTTATTTGATGAGAGTTTGCAAGAAGTTTTTGAAGATGAGCCAAGAAGTATCATCATAGAAAGAGCTAGAATGATAGCCCAAAGATTTCAAATGATTATTTATGATCATAGATTTGCTTAAGAGTTGCAAAAAACTCTTAGCGATAGTTAAAGGTATATAAATTTTCGCTACGAGAGTATTGGTAGCTATATTTTCCATCAAGATATATTACTAGACGATAATATCCTTTGTGTGATCCAAAGACAACTTTTTTAACCTTTGCTGTATTTACTTGCAGTGTTTTAGTATTGAAATTTTGTTTTTTTGCAAAATCTATAATAATTTTAGTTGGATCTCCTATGGATAAATGTCTTAACATTTTATCTTCGGTTTTAATGTTAATTTTGTTATTATAAAAACTAATAGAAATAAAATTATATATATTTCCACTGAAAAGTGGTGTTTCTATGTTAACTGTAGTGTTGTTTTCTTCTGCTTTTGTATTTTTTACTCCTTGCTCTTGTGGCACAGTAACAGAAACATCAAGTATAGGAGTAGCATTTGGGCTTTTTGATTTTACGAAAGAGTAGGTGTCGTGCCAATTAATGCTTTTGTATATATCTAAGGTTGTTTGTTGTTCAGAACCATCAAGATTGATATAGGTAATGGTAATGTTTTTTAAAATTCTTGCATCAGAATTAAAATTAAAATCTTGCCTTTGAAAAGGACTGAGTTTTACAAATTCAGTATTTTGTTGCTGTAAGTTATTATCAAAAGGATTTTCTTTTGCGTTTAAACACACACAAGAAAGTAAAAATAATATAAAAAAATTAATTCTCATGCGAATTTTCTCCTTTAAGTCTTAAAAGTTGCAAATATTCTTTTTGAGCTTGAGCATTTTTAGCTTTTAGTTCTTCAATATTTTTCTCTAGATATTTTTTTTCATTTTTTAAACTTAATAAAACATCTAGTGAAGATTTACCAAAAAACATATTGCCAAAATACATCGCAACGATAATAGCTACAAATGATAATGCAATAGTTTTGATGAGTTGGTGACGAGCCTCCTTTTTTTTGGAATGCTCATCATACTCTTTTAATAAGTCACTCAGAGTTTATCTCCTAAATACTCATCATTATCAAGTTCAATTTCTAATAAGCGATTATATTTAGCAGTTCTCTCACCTCTTGCTAGAGCTCCTGTTTTGATTTGTCCTGTATTAAGCGCTACTGCAAAATCAGCTATAAAAGCATCTTCGCTTTCACCACTTCTATGACTCATAATACATCTATAATTATTTCTATGAGCTAACCTTACTGTTCTCATAGTTTGAGTGATTGTTCCGATTTGATTAGGTTTGATCAATACAGCATTTGCCATATTTTTCATAATACCTTCTCTTAAAATATCTTCATTAGTTACAAATAAATCATCACCCACAAGCTGAACTTTATTGCCAAGCTTTTGAGTGAGTTTAATCCAACCTTCATAATCATCTTCAGCTAAACCATCTTCAATGCTAAAAATTGGATATTTGGCACATAATTCTTCATAACGCGCGATTAGGTCTTCACTTGAGAAAACTTTACCTTCTAAGTGATATTTACCATCTTTGTAAAGCTCGCTACTTGCTACATCTAGTGCTAGTTTGATTTTATTTTCATAGCCTGCTTTTTTAATACAAGTCATTAAAAGATCAAGTGGCTCAGTATTATTTGCTAAATTTGGCGCAAAACCACCCTCATCACCTAAAGCAGTAGAGTGACCTAAGCTAGCTAGTTCTTTTTTTAATACTGCATAAATTTCACAAACTGATCTTAACCCTTCTTTAAAGCTTGAAAAACCAAAAGGCATGATCATAAATTCTTGAAAATCTACGCTATTATTTGCGTGTGCGCCACCATTTATTATATTGCACATTGGCACAGGTAATACGCTTGCATTTGCTCCACCTAAGTAACGATATAAAGGCACTCCAAGTGCATTAGCAGCAGCGCGCGCTGTTGCCATAGAAATTCCTAAAGTTGCATTTGCTCCTAGGTTGGAATAATTTTTTGTCCCATCAAGTTCTAAAAGAGTATTATCTAGCTGAGTTTGATTAAATGCATCAAGCCCTATAATGTTTTCAGCTATGGTGCCATTGATATTTTCAATAGCTTTTAAAACACCTTTTCCACCAAATCTTTCATCATTATCTCTTAATTCTAAAGCTTCTTTTTTTCCTGTGCTTGCGCCACTTGGAACGATAGCACTACCCACACTACCATCGCTTAGCATGATTTCAGCTTTAATGGTAGGATTGCCTCTACTATCTAAAACTTCAAAAGCTCTTAAATCTTCAATAATCAACATTATTCTTCTCCTTCATCGTCTTCTTTTGCGCCCAAAATCATACTATCTATACCGATTGAGTTTTGTATAGCTTGAGTGATTTCATCTGCAATAGCTGGATTTTCTTTTAAAAAGGCTTTGGCGTTTTCTCTACCTTGACCAAGCTTAGAAGCCTTGTAAGAAAACCATGCACCACTTTTATCAATAATATCAAGTTTTACACCATAATCTATTAGCTCGCCTTCACGACTTACACCCTCGCCAAACATTACATCAAATTCAGCTTGTTTAAAAGGAGGGGCTACTTTGTTTTTAGCTACTTTTACTTTAACGCGGTTTCCAATAGGCTCATCGTTTTGTTTTAAAGTTGCTGTTTTTCTTACATCTAAACGCACTGAAGCATAAAATTTTAATGCATTTCCACCAGTGGTTGTTTCAGGTGTGCCATAGCCCATCATACCTATTTTCATACGAATTTGATTGATGAAAATTACAGTAGTGTTCATTTTATGAACGATACCGGTTAATTTTCTTAAAGCTTGGCTCATTAATCTTGCTTGAAGACCTACATGCTGATCTCCCATATCACCTTCAATTTCTGCTTTTGGAGTAAGCGCAGCAACACTATCTACTACTATTAGATCAATAGCCCCGCTTCTTGCTATAGTTTCAACGATTTCTAAGGCTTGCTCTCCAAAATCTGGTTGAGAGATGTAAAGATTTTCTGTATCAACACCTAAATTTTTTGCATATCTCACATCAAGAGCGTGTTCAGCATCGATAAACGCACAAACTCCACCTTTTTTTTGACATTCTGCGATGATGTGTAAGGTAAGTGTAGTTTTACCTGAACTTTCAGGTCCATAAATTTCTATAATTCTTCCTTTTGGAACCCCGCCTATACCCAAAGCTAAATCAAGTCCAACAGAACCTGTAGGAATAGAATCAATTTTTTCAACTTCTTTATCGCCAAGTCTTAAAATAGTGCCTTTTCCAAAGGTTTTATCAAGACTTTTTAAGGCTGCATCAAGTGATTTTCTTTTATTATCATCCATGCTTATTAATCCTTTTATAATATGTTTAAAATTGTATCAAAAAGAAATTTAATATAAGTTTTTATTTTGAATTTTGCTAAAATACTTTTTTAGATTTTTAAGGAAAAAAATGAATAAAAAAATTAGCGTAGCACACTCTCCTGATGCTGATGATATTTTTATGTATATGGCGATTAAATTTGGTTGGATTGGAAATACTTATGAGTATGAAAATACAGCCTTGGATATACAAACTTTAAACGAACTTGCATTAGAAAATATATACGATGTTAGTGCGATATCTTTTGCACTTTATCCTTTAATAGCTAGTGAATATGCCTTGTTAAAAACTGCTGTGAGTTTTGGTGAGGGTTATGGGCCAAAGCTTATTAAGAAAAAAGATAAAAAAATAAAGCCAAATTTTAAAGTTGCTTTAAGTGGAGCGCATACTACTAATGCTTTAATCTTTCGCATAAAATACCCACAAGCTAGGATAGTTTATAAGAATTTTTTAGAAATTGAAAAGGCTGTTTTAGAAGATGAGGTTGATGCAGGAGTGCTTATACATGAGAGTATTTTAGAGTTTGATTCTAGTTTATGTGTTGAGGCTGAACTTTGGGATATTTGGCAAGAATTAGCCAAAGATGATTTGCCTTTACCTTTAGGTGGTATGGCGCTTAGAAGATCTTTACCACTTAATGATGCCATAGCGATTGAAAAAGATTTGATTAAAGCAGTAGAAGTAGCGGATAATAATAGAAAAATCTTAGCTTCCATGCTTTTAGAGCGTAATTTAATACGCGTTGATGCGCAAAAACTTGATGTGTATTTAAATTTATACGCAAATAAAAACTCTATAAATATGAATGATAAACAATACAATGCCATAGATAAGCTTTTTGAACTTGGGTTTAATCATGGATTTTATGAGAAATTAATAAAAAGCAAAGATTATCTTATACCTAGTGAGTATGAAGAATTTAGAAATTCTTGATAGAATTTAAATTTTAAGGAGAAAATATGGAAAGTACTTTAGTAGCCTTGGGTGTACAAACTTTTAAAATCACACTTATGCTTTCTTTACCTATGCTTTTAGCAGGACTTATCGCAGGGCTTATTATAAGTATTTTTCAAGCTGTAACGCAAATTAATGAAGCTACGCTTTCTTTTGTGCCAAAAATTTTACTTGTTGTGGTGGTGATAGTATTTTTAATGCCTTGGATGATAAGTTCTATGATTGATTTTACAACGAATATTTTAAATCAAATTCCAAGCTTTATTCGATGATTATTGATTTTTCTAAGTATTCTTCTGTGCGTATAGGCGAGAGTTTTGAAGTACAAGTACTTGAAGGGCTTTGTGAATTTGATGGTTTTTTAATAGGCGGGGCAAATAATCTTTTAATCTCTCCAAAACCCAAAAAATTTGGAATTTTAGGGAAAAGTTTTGATTATATTAAAATTTTAGAGCAAAATGAAAAAGGTATGTTTTTAGAGATAGGCTCTAGCGTGAAATCTTTTAAAATGTATCATTTTGCTAAAGAAAATAACTTAAAAGGCTTTGAATTTTTAAGAAATATCCCAGGAACTTTGGGTGGTATTTTAAAAATGAATGCAGGGTTAAAAGATGAGGATATTAGTAAAAACTTAATCAGTATTTGCACTTTTAATCAAGAAATTTTAAAACAAAATATTGCTTTTGCTTATAGATTTAATCCTATTAAAGAAGTAATGTTTAGTGCAAAGTTTTTTTTAGAATATGGATTTAACCTAGCCAAAGATGAGTTTTTAAAAAATGCAAGAAAAAATCAACCCAAAGGTGCTAGCTTTGGCTCCATTTTTAAAAATCCTAAAAACGATCATGCAGGAAGATTGATAGAAGTAGTTGGTCTTAAAGGTTTTAGTAAAAATGATGCGATGTTTAGTAATGAACATGCAAATTTTTTAATCAACAAAAAACATGCTAGTTTTGATGACGCTTTATTTTTGATAGAGCTTGCCAAAAAAAGAGTTTTTGAAGAATTTGGGATTATTTTGGAAGAAGAAGTGGTGATTATATAGTATTTTTAATATCTTCATAAACAATTTTAGCTATTTCTTGGACTAATTCTTGGTAAGATTTATTTTTATTGTTTGTGCTAAATTGAGTGCTGATAGTAAGGATTTTATGATCTTTTAATTTTTTTGTTTTAGCATTAAAAAGTTTGTATTCTATGTCGGCTTTGACTTCAAAATTGGAAAAAAGCAAGAAATTTTGTTGGCTTGCTTGAATACTTTTTAAATCTAGCAAAATAATAAAATCAGCCTTTTTAAAACGATTGAATTCTAAAAACTCACTTGCATTAATGAAATTTTTATTTGCTTGTAAGATATTTTGACTATTGATATAAGTTTGATTTTCTTTTTGACTAAGCAAGGCAAAATTATTTTGCTCATTTAAAATAGCACTTAATGCTTTTAGCGTGTCTTTTGCCATGGTTTTGGCATCAATTTTTAAATTTGAAAAATAAAAATTATATTCTTTTTCATAGCTTGACACTAAAGCTAAGGTGCTAATATATGAGAGTTTATCATAATTTATGTTTTGTTCAAGATTGATGATATTAAAATCATCGTTATTTTGTAATTTGATGATTTTTTTATTCGCAAAAGAATTGGCATAAATAGCACTTAAAAAACACAAAAACACTAAAAAAAATCTCACTAAAAACCTTTTAATTTAAATTCGTTCTTAGCAAAAGCTATAAAACTTGGAAGTTTAAAATCAGGACTATTATAATCTAAAGCCTTTTTGTCAAAATCGTATAAAATTCCACCATTTTGTTTGACTAAAAAATCTCCGGCGGCTATATCCCAAGCTTTTGGACCACCAAAACGCGGATAAATTCCGGCTTTTGCTTCAAGTAAATATACAAATTTCAAAGCAGATGAAACCTTAATACCTTCAAGATGATTTTGAATAAAAAAATCTTCATTATTATCATGATTTTTAGAGTAAAGGGCTATATTTTTAACTTTTTCGTATTGTTCTAAGTTAAGATTTAAAATTTCATTATTTTTATAAACTTTAGTATGGGTATGTGCATAATAAAATGCATTATTTTCCACATCGCTTATAAGTGAAAGTATAGGGGTGTTTTTGCGGATTAATGCAATTAAAACGCAATATTCTTTATCTTTTTTGGCATAAGATTTAGTGCCATCAAGCGGATCTATAAGCCAAAAATATTCTAAATTTTTTCTTTCTTTATAAGAGAGTATATTTTCTTCAGAGCATATAGCTATATCGCTTGAAGCTAAAATTTCACTAATAGCTTCATTGGATTTTATATCAGCTAAACCTACCGGAGAATCATCATCTTTAAGCCATAAAGTATTTTTGTCTTTATATTCAAGCAATACTTTAGAGGCTTCTTTGCCTGCCTTTAAGGCTAATTCTAAAAGTGTGTCTAAATTTTCCATAAAATAAAGTATAACAAGTAAAAATAAATACTTAGTAGAATTATTTTCTACTAAGATTATTGATAAATTTAATCAAACTAATAGCTAAAATTGCTTCAAGTAAAGCAGTAAGCACTAACCCTGAATATATGTCTTGAGTAATGATATTGGTTTGATAAGAAAGTGTAGCTACTGCGATGAGTAAGGTTAGTGGCATAGAATGACTTAAGCCAAATAAAAAGGTATTTTTTAAACCAAGTATTTTGAAAAAAGTCATAGCACAAAGTATTCTTAGTCCTATCATAAAAGCAGTTAGTGAAAAAGCTATGATTAAAACTTGAGGGTTTAAAAGCATTTGGAGTTTAAAGCTTGAACCTATGTAAATAAAAAATATAGGGATTAAAAAACCATAACCAAAACTAGAAAGCTTATGCTCTAAATCTTTTTTATGATCAAAAAAAGTAGCTATAAATGAACCAGATATAAAAGCTCCAAGTGCAACTTCAAGTTTAAAATAAATCATAATCGCAACTATGGCTATGAAAATTGCCATGCAAAATCTTATATCTTTTTCATTTTGATCTTGCCAAGGCATAAGTATAGTTTTAAGCTGTGGATACCACCAAAAAAGCACTTCTAAAAATTTAAATCCAATAATGCAAAGTGCTAAAAATCCTACCAAGTATAATAAATTTTGAGTGAGTGAAAAAATATCAGCACCTTTTCCTAAAAATGCCGCAGCTATGGTAAGTAAAACTATACTTACAACTTCAGCCAAAGTAGCCACTACCATGGACACATTAAGCCACTCGCAGTTTTTACCAAAGTCTCTATAAAGCGTTGAGAGCAAACCCACACTCATAACAGGTATAATAATAACAAAAATATAAGAAATATCTATACTTTCAACTGCTAAAATACTAATAGCATATAAAAGTATAATGTATATAAAAGCTTTATTGAGCAAACTTCTTTCTGTGTTTAAAAAGGTTTTAAGATTAATCTCCATACCCGCAATAAACATAAGATAATAAAATCCCGCATTAGCCAAAAGCTTAAAATTCTCACTTTCTCCTATAAAACCTAAAAATCCTATAAAAGAGCCAAGCATAATTTCAGTGGCTGAAAGCGGGAGTTTTAAAAATTTAGCAATATAAGGTGAAGTAAGCAAACATCCTGCCACGACTAGTAAAATTTTTAAATCCGTAGCAGCTTGAGCATCAATGGCATGAGCTAGCAAAGCTAAATCCCATTTGTTTTAGTTTTTGTATGTCCTTGCTAGGTTCTTCGCCTTTAGTTGTAAGATAATCACCTACTACTATAGCACTAACTCCTGCATCAAAAATTTCATATTGTCTTTCTTTTAGCACTACTTCTCTACCACCTGCTACCATAATATGTGCATTTGGTAAGTCTTTTTTAGTATCTTTGATGATATTTAACGCCTCATCAGCATTTAATAAGTTTTGCTTGAGCTTTAAATTTTCATTTGGTATGAAAAAATTAATAGGCGAGGAAAAAGGATCAAGCTCTTTTAAGCTTGCTCTAAAACTTTTTCTATCAGCCTCGCTTTCTCCAAGACCATAAATTCCGCCACAACAAAGCATTAAGCCTGCTTCTTTAGCATAAAGATTAGTTTGAAATCTTTGTTCCCAAGTATGCGTAGAGCATATGTTTGGAAAAAATTCTTTGGAAGTTTCTAGATTATGATTATAAGAAAAAATTCCTGCTTTTTTTAATTCTTTGAGTTGTTCTAAATTTGCTATACCATTACAAGCTATGAGTAAAAGTCCTTCTACTTCTTTTTGCACTGCATGAGCTACTTTACACACATATTCAAGTTTTTCATCATCAAGTCCAGCGCCTGCTGTGACCAAACAAAAACCCAAAGCCTCGTTTTTCTTAGCTATTTTAGCTTCTAAAACAATTTGATCTATATCTTTTCTTTTGTATTTGTTGATATTAGTTTTCACATGAGCACTTTGAGTGCAGTATTTGCAGTCCTCACCGCACCCTCCACTTGCTATATTAGATATAGCACAAAGCATGATTTGCATTAAATTTCCTTTTTGATTTTGCATTTTAAGCACTCTAAAAATGTGCCTTTTTTAAGCTCTTTGATGATTAAAGTTTCACCGCACTCGCTACATTTTTCTTCACTTGGTTTGTATTTGCTTATATAGTTGCATTTTGGATAAGCACTACAGCCATAAAATTTACCACGCTTAGAAAAACGCTCTACGATCTCACCTTCTTGACAGCTTGGGCATTTTACGCCTATGGTGTTGAGCTTTTTCTCGCTTTTTTCTTCATTTTGTGTTTCTTGTTTTAAATTTCTTGAGTATTTGCATTTTGGAAAATTTAAACAAGCTATAAATTCTCCATATCTTCCTTTTCTTATAGCAAGCTCTCCACCACAATCAGGGCAGGTTTCATCTAGCTTTGTGAAAGTTTTTTGGCTTTTTATGTTTTTTTTACCCTCATCAATTTTTCTCATAAAAGGAAAATAAAACTCTCTTAAAACTTCTTGCCAGTCCATTTTACCTTCTGCAATGATATCAAGTTTATCTTCCATTTTAGAAGTAAAATCACTATCTACTATATCGCTAAAGTTTTGTTCTAAAACTTCTGTTACGACAAAGGCTATTTCATTAGGTATGATTTGCTTTTTATCTATATGTACATATTCTCTTGCACTAAGTAAAGAGATGGTTGGAGCATAAGTTGAAGGGCGTCCTATGCCAAGATTTTCTAGCTTTTTAACAAGTCCAGCTTCAGAGTATCTTGAAGGTGGCTCGGTAAAATGTGAGTTTAATTCTATATTTTGGATATTTAGTGTATCTTCTAGTTTTAAATTAGGTAAAATTTTATCTTTGTCCATATCTCCATATACTTTATAATGCCCATCAAATAAAATTTTTCTACCACTTATTTTAAAACTTGCTTCATTTGATTTTACATAGACATTTTGAGTTTGAGATATAGCAGGATTCATTTGTGAAGCTAGGAAGCGATTGTATATTAAAGTATATAGCCTTGCTTCATCTTTTTCTAAAAACTCACTTGCAAGTTTTGGAGTAAAACTAAGATTAGTCGGTCTTATGGCTTCATGTGCTTCTTGAGCGCCTTTGCTTTTAGTAGTATAAATATTTGCTTTGCTTGGTAAGTATTCTTTGCCAAAATCATTTTTGATAAGTCTTCTTACTTCTTCTAAAGCTTCTTTTGCGATGTTTAAGCTATCAGTTCTCATATAAGTGATCACACCCATAATGCCTTGATGTGTTTTTACACCCTCATAAAGTTTTTGAGCGATCATCATGGTTTTTTTAGGGTTAAAACCTAGGCGATTGCTCGCGCTTTGTTGTAGGGTTGAGGTCATAAAAGGCGCTTGTGGAGCGATTTTTCTATCTTTACTTTCTATGTCTTTTATTTTAAAACTAGCATTTTTGCAAGCTTCAAAGATGAGTTTGGCTCTATCTTCATTGGTTAGACTTAGTTTTTCTATCTTTTGATTTTGAAACTCAACTAATTCAGCTTGTAAGTCTTTTTCAAAAATCATATCTATGCTAAAGTATTTTAAAGGAATAAAAGCTTTGATCTCTCTTTCTCTATCGACGATGATTTTTAAAGCTGCACTTTGCACACGCCCTGCACTTAAGCCTTTTTGAATTTTTTGATTAAGTAAAGGGCTTAGTTTATAACCTACTATGCGATCAAGTAAGCGTCTAGTTTGCTGAGCATTGACGCTATTTACATTTAAGGATCTTGGATTTTTTAAAGCATTTTCTATAGCACTTTTAGTAATTTCATGAAAAACTATGCGTGGCAGAGAATTTTCATCTTTATTAATAGCCTTAGCTATGTGATAAGCTATGGCTTCACCCTCGCGGTCCTCATCGGTTGCAAGATAGATGGTTTTAGCTTTTTTAGCTTTTTCTTTGAGTTCTTTTACTAAACTTGAATGATCATTTGAAATTCTATATTCAGGTTTAAAATTTTCATCTTCTATTTTTATACCAAAGCTAGTTTTAGGTAGATCTCTAATGTGTCCTTTAGAGGCTATTACTTCATAGTCTTTACCTAAAAAATTACCTATGGTTTTAGCTTTAGCAGGTGATTCTACTATGATTAAATTTTTCATTATTTTCCTTGTGAGGATTAAAATTAGTAAAAGTGTATAAAAAAAAGTTAAATTTTTTGCTTAGCTTGTATATAAATATTTTTTTTATACTTCCGATATGGTTTTTAACGACAGCATGACGGTGTCGAATATATTTAAAAGGATTTAAAATGGGATTTCGTATTAACACAAATGTATCATCTTTAAATGCACAAGTAAATGCAGGGATGAATTCAAGAGCACTAGATAGCTCTTTAGCAAGACTTAGTTCAGGTTTGAGAATTAACTCAGCAGCAGATGATGCTTCTGGTTTGGCTATAGCTGATAGCTTGAAAACTCAAGCAAATACTTTAGGACAAGCTATTAATAATGCAAATGATGCAAATAGTATGCTTCAAATTGCTGATAAAGCTATGGATGAGCAATTAAAAATACTTGATACTATTAAAGTTAAAGCTACTCAAGCCGCTCAAGATGGTCAAAGTGCAAAAACTAGATCAATGATTCAAGGTGAGATTAACAAGCTTATGGAAGAACTTGATAATATTGCAAACACTACTAGCTATAATGGTAAACAACTTCTAAGTGGTTCATTTGCAAACCAACAATTCCAAATTGGCGATAAAGCTAATCAAACTATCAATGCAACCATAGGTTCTACTAATTCAGCTAAAGTTGGACAAACTCGTTTTGAAACAGGTGGTCAAGTTACAGCATCAGGTTCAATGGGTTTTACTATTAAATCATATGATGGTTTAAATGATTATACTATCCAACCTGTTGATATTTCATATAGCGTTGGAACAGGACTTGGAGCTTTGGCAGCAGAGATTAATAAATCTTCTGATAAAACAGGTGTTAGAGCTACTGCTACTGTACAAAGTATTTCAAATGCGGCTTTAACAGGTGGTTCTACGGGTAATACTTTTGCTATTAATGGTGTTGTTATAGGTAAAGTTGCTTTTGAAGCTAATGATAAGGATGGTGCTTTAGTATCTGCAATCAATGCTAAAAAAGATACAACTGGTGTTGAAGCTTCTATAGTAGATGGTAAATTGGTTTTAAATTCTATTGATGGTAGAGGTATTAAATTAAGCGGTGATAGCGGAGCGCTTGGTGGACAAATCATAGATGAGAACTATGGAAGATTGTCTTTAGTTAAAAATGATGGTAGTGATATTATCATATCAGGTGGTCAGTATACATCTTTAGGTTTTGGTGCAAATGATGTAGCTGAAAAAACAGTAAATCTTGAAAGTATTAAAGGTAAAATAGACGCAGATACAGCTTCTGCTATGGGATTTAACGCTATGAGTAGTGCCGATTCTTATGGTAAAGAACAAAGTGCTGGTGTAACTACATTACAAGGTGCAATGGCTGTAATGGATATAGCTGATACTGCTATAGCAAATCTTGATACAATTAGAGCAAATATTGGTGCTACGCAAAATCAATTAACAGCAACTATTAACAATATTAGTGTAACTCAAGTAAATGTTAAAGCAGCTGAATCTCAAATTAGAGATGTAGACTTTGCAAGTGAGAGTGCAAACTACTCTAAAGCTAATATCTTAGCTCAAAGTGGTTCTTATGCTATGGCTCAAGCTAATGCAAGTTCTCAAAATGTTTTAAGATTGCTTCAATAGTCTTATTGTAAACTTACGAAATTCTCCCACTCTTATCAAAAGAGTGGGATTTTTTATTTTTGGAACATTATTTGCTTTAATCCTTTCAAGCAATATTTTGAAAGGATTTAAAATGGGTTTTAGAATAAACACCAACATAGGTGCAATGAATGCACATGCAAATTCAACTATTACAGCTAGAGAGCTAGATAAATCTCTAGGAAGACTTAGTTCAGGTTTGAGAATCAATTCTGCTGCAGATGATGCTTCTGGTATGGCTATAGCAGACTCTTTGAGAAATCAAGCTGCATCTTTAGGTCAAGCTATTAACAATGGTAATGATGCTATAGGTATTTTACAAACTGCTGATAAAGCTATGGATGAGCAATTAAAAATACTTGATACTATTAAAGTTAAAGCTACTCAAGCCGCTCAAGATGGTCAAACAGCAAAAACTAGAACCATGATACAAAATGAAATCAATCGTTTGATGGAAGAACTTGATAACATAGCAAATACTACTTCATTTAATGGCAAACAACTTCTAAGTGGAAATTTTGTTAATCAAGAATTTCAAATCGGCGCTCAATCAAACCAAACTGTACATGCTACCATAGGACCAACTCAATCAAGTAAAATTGGTCACACTCGTTTTGAAACGGGTGCTAGAGTAACCGCTAGTGGCATGAGTTCTTTTACTATTAAGTCGTATGATGGTGTAAATGACTATACTTTCCAAAGTGTGCCTATTTCATATAGCGTTGGAACAGGGCTTGGAGCTTTGGCAGATGAGATAAATAAGGTAGCAGATAAAACAGGCGTTAGAGCTACTGCTGTAGTGCAAACTATATCAAGTGGGGTTATACCTGCTACGAAAACAGGATCTAATTTTTCTATCAATGGTGTTGTTATAGGTCAAATAGATATTCAAGCTGGTGATAAAGACGGTGCTCTAGTGGCTGCTATTAATTCTAAAAAGGATACAACTGGTGTTGAAGCTTCTGTGGTAGATGGAAAACTCATTTTAAATTCAGCAGATGGTAGAGGAATTAAACTTAGTGGTGATATGGGAGATCTTGGAGGCATAGTAGCTGAAGAAAACTATGGAAGATTGTCTCTGGTTAAAAATGATGGTAGAGATATATTAATTAGTGTTGCTAATGGAAGTATAGGAGCCGGTTTTTCCGTGGAAGCAAATGTAGCTCAAACTACTGCAAATTTAGAAACAGTAAAGGGGCAAATTTCTGCTGATGTTGCTTCTGCTATGGGCTTTAATGCAATGAGTACAGCAGAAAATATTACCACGCCAAAGAGTGCTGGTGTAACAACGTTAAAAGGTGCAATGGCTGTAATGGATTTGGCAGATAGTGCTATTATTACACTTGATAATATTAGGGCAGATATTGGAGCAGTGCAAAATCAAATTACAGCTACTATTAATAATATTAGTGTAACTCAAGTAAATATTAAATCAGCTGAATCTACTATAAGAGATGTTGATTTTGCAGCCGAGAGTGCAAATTTCTCTAAATACAATATTTTAGCTCAAAGTGGATCTTATGCTATGAGTCAAGCAAATGCTGTTCAGCAAAATGT
Source organism: Campylobacter sp. 1569 (assembly GCF_024723675.1). Classification (NCBI taxonomy): domain Bacteria; kingdom Pseudomonadati; phylum Campylobacterota; class Epsilonproteobacteria; order Campylobacterales; family Campylobacteraceae; genus Campylobacter; species Campylobacter sp. 1569. The sequence goes on along the minus strand of NZ_JANQDB010000018.1, from coordinate 630 downwards.
ATTAAAATTACTACAATAATAAAAAGCCCTTTTTGGGCTTTTACCAATTTTTGTTTTTTTCTAGTATTTCTTTTTGATTATGTAAAAAAGGTAAAGATTTTTCAAACCATTGTTGTATGGTATTAAGCCATTCTATGTTTTTTAGAATTTTTTCTTGTTCACTATAAATAGGCTGAATAAATATCAAAAGCAATTGTGTTTCTAATTCGAAAAATAAAGGTTCCAATAATTCACTTTTTGAAAAAATATCTTCAAATGCTTTGTTTTTAAAAAAATCTAATTTGTTTATTAGATCTATAATATTATCTTTTTGTATCATTAAATCTTTTAATTTGAGATTTGATATATTGTATATTTCTTTTGATAATGAATGTATATTTTCTATATATTTTTCAAGTAGTCTTATATCGGAATTTATTTTATTTATCGTTATATTTTTATTATATAAAGTGGATTGTTTATCAAATGTAAAATTTTTATCATCATTTATTAGAAGTTCTTCACATACTTCTTTAAAAGGTTTCTCTATACTTCCTTCAATTCTAGCTCCACCTTCTGTAGCATTGTAGGTATTAATTTGAAGTTTTTTTGCTAGTTTAATGTCTCTTTGAAAGTATTCTTTAAATAAAA